>JADLCG010000289.1 GCA_020847355.1 Anaerolineales bacterium
CAAACTGCGATGGTTACGCCGGCTACATTAACCCCAACGGCTACGGAAACTAAATTCCCCACGCCCACGCAATTTGCCGTGCAAACCATGTCGGTAAATACATTAACGCCAACTTTGCTTTTCTACACTTTCACGCCCGGCACGCCCACTGTCACCGGCACATTGCCAACCGCTACCGTGAATTCAGATGCGCTAGCGCATGGCTGTAGCAACTTGAGCTTTATTCGGCATGTCAACTACCCGGATGGGACGGTGATGCAACCCGGGCAATATTTTACAAAAACCTGGAAAGTGCAAAACACCGGAACTTGCGATTGGAAATTTCTGTATCGTTTAGCTTTTTTAAGCGGACCAAATCTGGAGCCGTCGTATCGAACTTTGGGCAGGCTGGTTCATCCGGGCGGCTGGGCTGAACTTTCGGTTGATCTGACCGCGCCAACTCAGCCGGGAACACACACTGGCTATTTCCGCTTTTCAGACGGCACGAACATGTTTGGCGCAACTCTCAGCGTAACGATCAAAGTCGAAGGGCCAGCCAATACGCCTAACCCAACGCCCTATCCATAAATAGCATTGAAGAAAAATCCCTTATTCTGCCTTCTAAGCCTAGCGGTTGCGATTTTATTATCGCAACCGCTGGCTGTTTTGGCAAAGCCTAACGCCCAAACAATTTCCACGCCGGATCAATTGATCAACGCAGTTAATGCCTTACGCCTTTCGTATGGTTTAACTCCCTTGGCAGTGCATTCGGCGCTGATGCAATCCGCCCAATCCCAAGCGGATTATATGGCTTCCACTGACGAGATCACACACGCGCGCCCAGGCGGCATAACCTACACCCAACAATTGCTTGCTTTGGGTTTTCCGCTCTCCGGCGATCTATCGCTCGGCGGTTTTCGCGCCGAAAATATCTTAAGTACTTTCGGCCCGCTGGATTGGAATGGCGTTCCTCCCGCTTGGCAAGATTCCGATCACATGAATACCATGCTTTCGCAGAATTTCACGCACATCGGCGCCGGCGTTTCGCAGAAGGGCGATACCTATTATTTTGCGCTGGATTGCGCCGCCGCGACCAACACCGGCCAAATGCAGGAAGGCGCCGCCACAGCGATCGCCGCTTCAGGCTCAGGCAATACAAACGCGGCGGGCGTGAGTCAATTCATGGTTCCGATCACAAAAAGCACAGCCCGCCCAGACGGCAAGGTTTATCATAAAGTTCAATATGGGCAAACGCTGTGGAGCATCGCCATTGATTATGGCACTACGATCAAAAAAATCCAAGCCCTCAATAATTTGGGAGAAGATTTGACCATCCAGCAAGGCGAAGAATTGCTCGTCCTTGAAAACGTGACTCCGCCGCCGCCCGCCACGCCGACGCTTGCCGCATCCCCAACCACATTCGCCACGCTGACACAGTTTCCCGCCACGCCGCAAATGATCTTTCCCTTCACCGCAGTTGTCGAGCCGACCGAAACGCAAGAAGTTGAGCCAAGCGCTTCTGCGCCAATCTCCTCAAATTTTCTGGTTGTGGTCCTGATCCTCGCCGCCTTTGTCGGGGCGGGCGTAGCGGTTTGGTTAATCCGCGATCCAAAATCGGATTAGGTATAATTCCTCGCGTTTGCGCTATCTATAAAACGTAAGGAAGGTTGCTGAATGGACATCGCAGTTGCATTGGGCGGGGGAGGCGCGAAGGGTAACGCTCATATTGGCGTTTTACGCCGCCTTGAGAAAGAAGGCTATAAAATTCGCGCGGCGGCTGGCACCAGTTTTGGCGGCTTGGTCGCTGTTTTGTATGCGGCTGGCAAATCGCCGGATGAAATTGAAAACATCTTCTCGACAGTGGATCAAAATAATTTATACGGGCGCGACCGTAACGAAGGACCTTCTGTGCTGGGGCTTTCTGGTATTCGCAAATTGATGGAGCCGTTATTGAGCGGCGTCACGTTTGGAGCTTTGCGTATTCCATGCGCCGTTACTGCAGTGGATGTAAAAAGCGGCAGTGAAATTACCATCTCTGAAGGCAATGTTTTGGATGGCGTTTACGCCACGATTGCCTTACCGGGAATTTTCCCGCCGCATCGCCTGGGCGATTGGGAATTGATGGATGGCGGCGTGTTGAATCCGGTGCCAGTGAATGTGGCTCGCGCGTTAAGCCCCAGCTTGCCAGTGATTGCCGTCGTCCTCAATAACTTGTTGAGCGATCCGGTAGTTGGTTATAAAGTCCCGGTCCCGGCTATTGTGCCGAAGGGAATCGTAAACCGCATTGCCAAAACGAACATCGCGCAGGCTTACGATATTTTCATGCGCGCCGTGGATTTGAGCAGTCGCGCAGTTTCGCGCTACCGCCTGGAAGCGGAAGCGCCGGATGTAATCATCCGCCCGGATGTGCATCATATTGATTTATTGGACAAAATAGACGTGCATGAAGTCGCTTTGTTGGGCGAACAAGCCACCGAAGAAGCCTTGCCCAAAATCAAACAAGCCGCTTCGTGGGTTGGGCGCTTCAAACGCAAAGTAACGGGAGTTTTCAAATGATCCGCGATTTGCGTAAATATGCGCGCGATACAAACGTGCGCTTGGGCGTTGGCGCGGCGTTATTGTTATTCACCGTTGGCTTGGGCTTGGTCTGGCTGATTTACGGCGCCGGCGCGGCGTTGATGGGCGGGCTGTGTATTTTGGCGGCGCTCGTGCCAATCGCCTTAATTTTATTCTTTCTTTATTTGTCAGATTGGATCTTGAAGAAAACGGGACGCGATGGAAACTGAATTAATTGAATTTGACGGCTGGACTTTACGGACAAAAAATTCTACGGCGCAGAACCCAAAATTGCTCGTGCTGATTCACGGCTGGACGGGCGATGAAAACTCGATGTGGGTCTTCGCTCGGAAACTCGCGCCGCAGTATTGGATGATCGCTCCGCGCGCGCCATATCCGGCTGAGCCGAGCGGCTTTTCGTGGCGGCCGCCTCAGCCCGAACTTTTTGGCAGACCTAGCCTCGAAGCGCTTAAGCCGTCTGTTGAGGCGTTGATTCGGCTAATTGACGAGTACGCCGCTTCAGTTAAGTTAGATGCGCGGCAATTTGACGCGGTGGGTTTTAGTCAGGGCGGGGCAATGGTCAATGCGTTGGGCGCTTTATATCCTCAGCGAGTCCGCAAGATGGGCGTGTTGGCTGGCTTTGTGCCATATCAAATGGAAGAAATTATTCAATCCAAACCGCTGGTTGGAAAAAATATTTTTGTGGCGCATGGCACGCAAGACGAGATGGTGACGATCAAACGCGCCTACGCTTCGATGGATCTGTTGAAACAAGCCGGAGCGACCGTCACTTATTTTGAAGACGCAATTGGGCATAAGATGAGCGCGAGCGGCGTTAAGGCGCTGAAAGAATATCTTGAAGATTAATGCTTTCTCACCGCTCAGTTGACGCTTAAAATGATTGAGTGTATCCTTTGCGTAGGTCAGGTTTGTAACCTGACTATTTTATAAAAATGAAAGCGGCAGGTTGAAAACCTGCCTTACAAGAAAATTGATTAAGGTGAAAAAATGAAAAGACCTGTTTCGCGTCGAGATTTTCTAAAGGTAGCTGGCGTGGGCTTGGGAGCTTTGGCTTTCAAACCTTTCAACTATGAAGCGCTTTATCAGCCCAAGCGTTTGCCGCAATTTCCGGCGAGCGAGATCATAGGGCGTATGACCGGCTTGACGGATATTCGCAGTAAACCTTCGAGTAACGATCTGGTTGGCGTGCCGGTTGGAAAATTGTATGACGATAATTTGATCGAATGGCATCGTGAAGTGGTGGGCGAAGCGATTGGCTTGACGAATCAAAAATATTTGGAAGTCCCCGGCGGTTATGTGTGGTCTTCGCGCGTGCAACCGACGAAGAATCTGCCCAACACGCCGATCACGGAAGTTCCTGCCGGTAAACCGGGCTTTTGGGTGGAAGTCACCGTGCCGTATGTGGATTTGACTCTGGAGGGCGCGCCCGCTTCGCCTTGGATTCAAAGCCTTATTCAATATCAATTTCCGCCGCGCGTTTATTACGGGCAAGTGATCTGGATTGATCAAGTGCGCCAGAGCAACGGCTTTGTGGAATATCGCTGGAACGAAAGCCCCGGGCATGGTTATGGCTTTGGCGATATTTACTGGCTGGATGGCGCCGGCGTGAAAGTCCTCACTGAGGAAGAAATCGCGCCGATCAGCCCCAACATAGACCCGGCTGAAAAGAAGATTGTCGCCAACCTAACTTACCAAACTTTATCTTGCTTTGAAGGCAATAACGAAGTTTTCTTTTGCCGTATTTCCAGCGGCGCAATTTTTGATTATCAAGGCAACCCAACCGATTCATATTCCACGCCAGTTGGCGATTTGAACACGCATTGGAAAATTATCTCGCTCAATATGAGCGGCGGCGGCTCGGCGGCTGGTTACTCCACTCCGGCAGTTCCGTGGGATACGGTGATCTCTGGCGAAGGGATTGCGATTCACGGCGCGTTTTGGCATAACGATTTCGGCGAACGCCGCTCGCATGGCTGTATTAACGTCACGCCGGAAGACGCGAAATGGATCTTCCGCTGGACCACGCCTTACATCTCGCTCGCGCAGTGTGAACAGCGGATGACTTGGCCCGATCACGGCACTGTGGTTACAGTGAATGAGTTAAAAGCTTAGTTATGGAGTTCTCTCAAATTTCAGTCGGCTTGGCGTTTTTGGCTGGGCTGGCTTCTTTTCTTTCGCCGTGCGTTTTTTCGCTTGTCCCAGCCTATGTGGGTTATTTGGGCGGGCGCGCCGCCGGCGGCGATGCGCATTCCAATCGCTGGGCTACCTTTCGGCATGGCTTGGCGTTTGTGCTTGGCTTTAGTCTGGTCTTTGTTTTATTGGGCGTGTTAGCTTCTTTAGCAGGCGGGCTTTTATATGATATCCGCACTTGGCTGGCTAAAATCGGCGGCATCGTCGTAATCATTTTCGGGTTGCACATGATCGGCGTATTGCACATCCCTTTTCTCGCTTATGACACGCGCGTTTCGCAAGCCCCAGACCCTAAGTTTGGCTATTTATCTTCTGCGTTGATGGGCGTATTCTTCTCCGCAGGTTGGTCGCCGTGCGTGGGACCCGTATTAGGCGCAATCCTCACGCTGGCTTTCAATGGCGGCTCTATCTCGCAAGGCGCGCTCTTGCTTTCCGCTTATTCGATTGGGCTTGGCATTCCTTTCTTATTAGCCGCATTAGGCATTGGCTGGGTGACTGCAATTCTGAAAAAATATAGCAAGGTGATGCGCTATGTAGAAATTGCGATGGGCATTCTATTGGTCATTGTCGGCGTTTTATTATTCACCGGCGTTTATGAATTGATCGCCCAACGGACACAGTTCTTTTGGATTGATTTTGGACTATGAGCGACGCAGTCTTGAACGTCACGCTGTATTTCAAGAAG
>JADLCG010000290.1 GCA_020847355.1 Anaerolineales bacterium
GAGAAACGCTTGGCTTTATCGGTCCTAACGGCGCGGGCAAATCCACAACGATCAAAATGCTCACGGGCATTTTGCATCCTAGCGGCGGCGAAGCCAGCGTGCTTGGTTTCACGCCGTGGGTTGAGCGCCAGAAACTTGCTTTTCAAATCGGCACGGTTTTCGGTCAGCGTCCGCAACTGTGGTATCACCTGCCCGCAATAGACACCTTCATCCTATTCGGAAAAATTTACGAGTTGGATGACGACGAAACCAAAAAGCGGATTCAATTTCTTTCCGAGGCTTTTGAATTACGGGATTTATTAGACGTGCCCGTAAGAAAATTATCGCTGGGTCAACGTATGCGATGCGAAGTCGCCGCCTCGCTCCTGCACCGCCCAAAGCTGATTCTGCTCGACGAGCCTTCCATTGGCTTAGACGTGGTCGCCAAACAAAACATCCGCGATGCAATCCGCAGAATGAATCAGGAAGAAGGCGTGGGCGTTCTGCTCACCTCGCACGATGCAGGCGATTTAGAAGCGCTGTGCAAACGCGTGATCATCATCAATCACGGACAAATCGTCTACGAAGATAAAGTCTCCAGTTTGAAAAGAAAATTTCTCGCCACAAAAATGGTGGAGGTTCGCTATGCCAAAGAAATTAGCAAGGATTTTTCGATTCACGGCGTTGAAATTCTCAAAGTTGGGCAATATGGCGTGAAATTGAAGTTTGATACGTCCAAAACATCCGTCGATTCCGTGCTTTCACATCTCTCCGCCTCCGGCGATATTGTGGATATCACCATCTCCGACCCGCCCCTAGAAGAAGTGATCGCAAAAATTTACGAACATGCAAAAACAGAAAGCGTGGCTGAAAAATAATGGAAAAACAATTTTGGTTTGATATTCGCGATAACGACTACAAAATCCCTGAAGGCTATGCGCTCAACGCTTTAACTGAAGAATTATTTTCTTACATTGATAGCGTTGACCCTGAACTCAGAGATAGCATTGCCTACGAAACTTTCGCCAATTGGTTAGATAAAGATCAATATACGCTGGAGCAGATCCGCCCGTACATTCCGCGCTTGGCGATCAACTTGCAAAATGGCATTGGCGAACGCGGCACAGATTCTATTTTCAGCAGAGCCTTCTCAATTTTATTCCTCGCTGAAATCATCTATCACGATAATCAAGACCCTTTCTTGGAAAAAGACGACGTGCAAAGCATTCTCGCTAAGGGCTTGGCGTATCTAAAGGAAGAACGCGATCCGCGCGGCTACATTCCCGAAAAAGGCTGGGCGCACGCGCTGGCGCACACCGCCGATTTGCTCTTTGTTTTATCCAGCAATCGTTTTATTGCCCGCGCCGAACTGGAGCAGATGCTACATGCGATCGCCGAAAAATTAACCGAGCCGATTGACTGGGTCTATGCCTTTGGCGAAGACGATAGATTGGTTCAAGCCATTCTAGGCGCTGTGCAAAGAAAACTGCTCGACGAGTTCTTTTATAAAGAATGGCTCAAAGGCTTTCTCTTTGCCGAAGGTCGCAGGCGCGCTTGGAAAGGCTCATTTGCAAACCAAGAAATTCATAACGCTTATTTCAATTCCAGAAATTTCTTACGCAGTTTACAACTCAAAATCATCGAAAAGCCCAAACTCGCCAGCCGAGAGTTTTTGTTAAGTGAAATTACAAATACCTTGGGCGAACTGAAACAATATTAAATAAACCTCTTGCAAAAGCCAATTGTAAGTAGTCGGTTGAAATAAATTTTACAAACCATCGCTCAAGGCGGCGTCCCCGCCGCCGAGGACGGCGGCTTGAGCAGGGATTTGTTTTCTAAATAATTATGATCGACTACTTAGGTCAGGCTATGTATCCTTGGGCATTTAGCCTGACACTCTTCTAAAATTTTACACACGGCGGGTTGAAAACCCGCCCTACAAACGCCTACGCGAGAGGTCTAACAAACGCTTATTATGAAAGCATTTTCAAAGTATTGGTCTATCTTCCAAATCACCTTGATCAATTCGCTGGCTTACCCGGGCGAATTGATCGGGCGCAGTTTGATGATCATTCCCTTCATGTGGGTTTTCTACCAGCTTTGGAAAGTGACCTTCAATGCCGCTGGCGCAGAAATCATCAGCGGACTCACCCTGCGCGATACGCTTTGGTATCTCATGTTAGCAGAAACCATTGAGTTAGGTCGCCCGCCGATTGCTAGAACGATAGCGGAGAACGTCAAAGACGGCTCAATTGCTTACATTCTTAATAAACCGTATGATTTTCTTTGGTATCAATTCAGCGCCGCCATGGGCGAGACGATCTTCCGCGCTATATTAAATGCGCTCTTTGGCGGCTTGACCGTTTGGTTCTTGGTCGGCGCGCCGAAGCATATAGAAGGCTTCCTCATTGCCGTTCCCGCAGTATTAGGGGCTTGGATTCTGCACTTCTGCATCAACGCCATGATCGGGCTTTCCGCATTCGCCGTGGAAGACGTTTCCGCTTTTACCTGGATTTACCAGAAATTAGCCTTCATCTTCGGCGGCATGTTAATTCCGCTGGATTTTTATCCGCAGTGGTTGCAAACCATCGCCAAGACGCTCCCCTTCTCTAGCGCAATTTACGGACCCGCAAGATTATTCGTCACGCCCACGCTGGAATTATTTATCAGCGTAATAAGTTTGCAAATCGTTTGGATTTTAGTTTTGAGCGTCATCCTCGTTTTCATTTATCGGCGCGGGCTGACTCAACTAACCGTGAACGGCGGCTAAATGAAAACTTTACAATTTCTCTTCGCCATCTGGAAAGCCAATTTACAATCCGTGATGGAATACCGCGTCTCGTTCCTTTCGCAGATGATCGGCATGATGCTCAACAACTTCATTTATTTCGCCATCTGGATCATTTTCTTCGACCGTTTCAAAGATGTGCGCGGTTGGGGCGTGAGCGATATGTACGTCACCTTTGGGATTCTCGCCAGCGCATTCGGCGTAGTGAGCGTTTTATTTGGCAATGCGTTTATGCTCAGCGAGATCATCGTCAAAGGGCGGCTGGATTATTATCTCTCCATGCCCAAGCCGGTTTTATTGCACGCGGTTTCCAGCCGCATGATTGCCAGCGGCATGGGCGATTTTTTCTACGGCTTTTTGAGCTATGCCCTCTCTGGTTATTTTTCTTGGGATGGATTACTGCGCTACGTCCTTGCCATGCTGTTAGCGGCTACTGTTTTCGCGGCATTTCTCATCCTGACGCAGAGTCTTTCGTTTTGGTTCGGGATGATGAGCAATTTTAGCAACCTCGTCCTCAACGCCATGCTCACCTTTGGCATTTACCCAATCACCTTGTTTGATAACTACGCCAAAATCATTTTATTCACCATCATCCCCGCCGCTTTGATGGGAGCGATCCCTGCGGAATTTATCCGCGTATTTACTTGGCAATCGTTGAGTCAATTGTTGATTGGGGCAATTGGTTTCTTGGGGCTGGCAATTTTCGTCTTTCGTTTGGGGTTGCGCCGCTACGAAAGCGGGAGCGCCATTCAGGTTGAGGTGTAGCGAATGCCGCTCGAAGCAGAATCAGGCTTCAGCGGGGCAAGCGGCGTTGGTCAAATCTCTGGTATAATCTTCGCCCGTGACTGGTCCTGTTCAACGGTGTAAGCTGTGAGCAAGGAGACCTGCAAATCTAAAGAGAAAGGAAGCATACGTCATGCCTTTACAAAAGGAAGTCAAGACGAAGGCGATTGAAGATTTTCATCGCCACGAGAAGGATACTGGTTCGCCTGAAGTGCAAATCGCTATCCTGACCAATCGCATTACTCAACTCACCGAGCATTTGCGAAACAACAAGCAGGATCAATCCTGCCGTCGTGGTTTGCTCAAGTTGGTAGGCTCGCGCCGCCGCTTGCTGACATATTTGCGTAACAGCAATTATCAAAGCTACTTGAACGTTACCGAACGCCTGCAATTACGCAGAAAATAGTAAGTATCGTTAGACCCTAAAGGTCTGTGACCTTTAGGGTCTTTTATTAACCGTCGTCAGGAATTGAAGAGCGCGAACAACTGGGTTGTTCTCACTTCTCAGTCCCTGAGGCGGAAAGTGTGGAGTACAAAAGCTTGCTTTTGTAATTAACGGGAGCAAGCTCCCTGACTCCAAAATTAAGGAGACAAAACATGAATAAAGAAGGTAAAAAGTTTTCAACCGTTGTTGGGGACAAAACTGTAACGATTGAAACCGGTCGTTTGGCTGGGCAGGCAGGCGGCGCCGTAACGCTCGGCATTGGCGATTCGCTTGTTTTTGCCTCCGCCACGATGGGCGGCGTGCGCGATGGCATTGATTTCTTTCCGTTGAGCGTTGAATATGAAGAAAGATTATATGCAGGCGGAAAAATCCCCGGCTCTTTCTTCCGCCGTGAAGGCCGCGCTTCCACCGAATCAATTCTCACTGCAAGATTAACTGATCGCCCACTGCGCCCGTTATTTCAAGATGGAATGCGTAATGAAGTGCAAGTGATCATGTATTCATTTTCAGCGGATGGCATCAATCCGCTGGATATTTTAGCGATCAATGCCGCCTCTACCGCGATTATGATTTCAGATATTCCGTGGGGCGGTCCAGTGGGCGCGGTGCGTATCGGGCGCGTGAATGGCGAATTCGTCGTCAACCC
>JADLCG010000291.1 GCA_020847355.1 Anaerolineales bacterium
AAGTTATTTGAAATCGGCAATACAATCACTTCGTTTGGTCAGGGATCAAACGGAGAAATTTATTTCCTCAGCGATACTGGAGAAGTTTACGAATTGACGCAAAAATAAAGCGTCAGTTGGCAGGGAAGCAAAAAAAATGCAGGTCGCGCTTGTTGCGCGACCTGTAATTATTCCCCTCGTTCCAGTTTTTTGGTAATTAATAAAAGTATTGTGGAAACAAGTATCAATACAACCGATAATGCCAAAGCAATCCCTGAATTACGTTCAAACCCCAAATAAATTGCCATAGGCATCGTTTGAGTTACGCCTTCCAAATTGCCAGCAAATAAAATTGTTGCGCCAAACTCGCCGAGCGCGCGCGTCCAAGTGAGGATCGCGCCGCTCAATAGCGCTTTGCCGGCGAGCGGCAACATCACTTCGCGGAACATTTGCCAGCGGTTCGCGCCTTCGACGTTGGCGGCTTCTTCGAGCTGTTTATCAATGCCCGTGAAGCCAACTCTGGCAGAGCGAATGTATAACGGCGCGGCGACAAACATTTGAGCCATCACTACGGCTACCGTTGTGAATGGAAGTGAAATCCCAACTAAGTTTAGATACGAACCGAATAAGCCCCTGCGACCAAACGCGATCAATAACGCTAACCCTGCAACCGAAGGCGGCAGGACGATGGGTAAATCAATCAGCAGTTCGATCCATGACTTGTATTTAATTCTCCAATTTGCCAAAATATAAGCAAGCGGCGTGCCAAAGAGAATTGCGCATACAGTTGTGATTGTGCTGGTGACCAGACTCAACTTCAACGCATCCAATGCTTGTTTGGAAAAAGCATAATTGAAAAATTCTGGGTTGATCGAACGGACAAAAACGGCTAATAGTGGCAACAAAAACAATCCCAGCATGATCATGCTTGGGATGATGAAGAGCCATTTTGAGTCGAGGAGTTTTTTCATGGGCAATCGTCCCGCAGGTTTAATAGATTAACAAAATTTATCCAACCAAACCTGCGGGACGTTTTTATTGTTAGGGAGAAGCAAATCCCCATTTTTGCAAAATCGCCTGCCCCTCATCTGAAAGCACATAGGCGATGAAGGCTTGCGCCATATCCGCATTTGCGGATTCGACCAACGGCGCGATTGGATATTTGGCAATGACATTTATATCTGTTGGTATTTCAATCGTCGCCAAATCAGGCGCGGCGACGGCATCGGAGGTGTACACGATACCCGCATCCGCTTCGCCCAATTGGATTTTTGCCACGACTTGCTTGACGTTATCTTCATTAGAAACGACATTTGCTAACACTTTATCTTTGAAGTCGCTTCCATAAACGTTGTTCATTTTATCCAATGCTTCGCGTGAATATCTGCCTACTGGAACTTCTTCAGCGGCGAGAACGATTTTGATTCCAGCATTGGCTAGGTCTTCGATAGAGTCAATGCCAGCGGGATTATTTGCAGGAAGAATCACAACCAATTTGTTATTGAGAAAAACATGCGAACTTTCTGCGGTCACAAACGAACCTGTGACTAATGCGTCCATCTCTTTGCCGCTTGCGGATGCGAACACGTCGGCAGGCGCGCCTTCTTCGATCTGAGTCCGCAAGGCTTGCGAGCCAGCGAAGTTGAAGGTGACGGTCACATTCGGGTTGGCGGCTTGGAAATTATTTCCAATTTCGGTGAATGCGTCCGTCAATGAGGCGGCGGCGAAAACATTCAACGTGACTGGCTCAGATAAAGGCGTTGGGGTTGCGGCGGGCGCGCATCCCGCTAGAAAGATCGCCAGCAGGAGCATGAGTGATAGAAAGCGTTTCATTTTATATCCTTGAAATGTGGAATTGGGTTCTTATCTCCGCCATCCAGTTTTGGATGAGGCGCAATTGTTGCAGGCGGAGGTCAAGACTTAAGCGGTTATAAATTTGTTCAGGGGGAAGATGTTCGACGAGCGTTTCTAATTTCACAATGCTGGATTTGATTTCATCAGTTTGTGATTTGTAAATTTGCGAGATGCTTTCGGGGCGATGCAGTTGGGCGAAAAATAAACGCGTCAGAAATTCAAGGCGAATGGAGCGGGCATTCGTGCCGATGCCGAGTTCAAGCCATTCAAAGAAGCGTTTTCGTCCCTGTGCCGTGATCCGCAACATTTGACGCGCTGGCAATTTCTCCTGCTCCACAATGTGAGCGGAAATATCGCCGCGAGTCTCGAGTCGCTTCAAGATGGCGTATGCTTGACTCTGACTCAGATGCCAGACATGCCCAAGTTCGGTTGTGAATTTTTGGTGAAGGTCGTAGCCGTGGCTTTGACCTGAAATCAGAAAGCCAAGCAGGGCGAATTCGGGGGAAAGGTTGCCAGAATGTTTATTTTCGCTCATATATACTCATTGGGTGAGTATATAGCCAGTTTTTTATTTTGACAAGGTGAGAGGTATGTCATTGCGAGCCGCGCTTTCCCTGGCGCCGCCCGTCAGGGCAGGTGCGGTTTTAGCGGCGAAGCAATCTTCTGTAAAGTTGAGGATTGCTTCGGACGAAGAACAAGAGCGTCCTCGCAACGACATTAGGCTGATTGATAATACCCACCCTCAGCGCAAGAATAGCAATAATTTTTTCCTTCAACAATTCTTTCTCTTTCATTGATAATTTCTTCCCCGCATTGCTCACAATTGACTCGTTTGCCGGCGCGAGAAATCACCTCCGCCAGCGAGAATTTCAAGGCGACTTCCTGCACGGTCATTAGTTCTTCATCGGGCATGGTTTGATAAGCTTGCAGTTGCGCGAAGTAATGGCGCTTTTCTGTAGGGACATGCAGGTAGGCTTTTTCGCGGACATCTAAAGCCGGAGCGATGCGGAATGCCCGACCCGTTTTTGTGTTGATAAAAGTCGCGGCGACTTTGCCGTAATCTTCAATGCGTAAGGTACGGTGACCGACTGTGCAGTGCGTGGCGGCGATCACGCCGTCCACAAAACAGCCATCCGTTTCGGAGATGATGAGCAAATGCTTGGGGCGGGCAGAAAGCTCAAAGTCGTGAATCAGCAAGCCTTTAAGTCCGAAGCGCACGCCGAGAATTTGTCGCGGGCAGAGGTGGCTATGATCGCTGGAAGCCGCGTCCAGCAGAGGTTGTAAATCCATAGATGGGATTATAAATCCTGTTCATTGCGCGGCGCGTGAATTGACAAAACTTTTATTTTTATGAGATAAACCAGAAATAAATTAGTACGCTGTACTCATCCAGAGAAACTGAGGGACGACCCGTTGACGCTTCGGCAACCAAGCAGTGATTAGTTATCAGTAATCAGTGAAGAAACACATGGATGATACAGATACCATTCAAAAAATAATTGCACGCTTCGCCAATAGTTTCTACATGAAAACTTGGGACAGACTGCAGGTCTGTTTTACCTCATGTTGATCGGTTGCCCTAAAAGTAGAGTAGTTTAATTACGTTTTATGGTAACAATTGTAATATCGTCAAACTGAGGCGCCCCGCCTGCAAAGCCGTGGATTGCATCCAAAACGGAGGCGTGGATCTCATCGGTAGTCAGCGCGAGGTGAGCGCGCAGGGTTTCCAACAGCCGTTCATCGCCGAAGAGGTCATTTTCGGCGTTCTGGGCTTCGGTCACCCCGTCTGTATACAGGACGAGCACATCGCTAGGTTCGAGCGTGGTGGACTTTACCTTCCAGGTCAGGTCTTCCATTGCGCCGAGCGCCGTTCCGGTGCGCGCCAGATATTCAGGGGTCTGCGGAGTTGCGGCGCGGAACAACAGGGGCGGATTGTGCCCGGCATTGACATACGAAAACCGGCCTGTGTCGGGTTCGAGCACGCCATAGAAGGCGGTCACGAACAGGCTATCTCCGGCGTCTTGAAAGATGCGTTCATTTGCAAATTGAAAGACCTTGTCAGGTTGACTCTCGAATTGGATAGCAAAGGTGCGGATCAATGTGCGGCTGAGCGCCATGTACAGTGCGGGACCAACTCCCTTGTCCGCCACATCCGCGATCAGGATGCCAAGTTTCCTCGAAGGCAGGGCAATGACATCGTAGAAATCGCCGGACATTTCACGGGCAGGGTCAAGGCTGGCTGTGAGTTGCCAACCGTCGGCTTGGGGAAGAGAGGCGGGCAGGAAGCCCATCTGGATACGACGGGCAAATTCCAGTTCGTTCTGGGTCTTTTGATGGGTAAGCATCTTTTCGTACACAACCGTGCGATAAAGCGCTGAAGCAACCTGCGCAGCCAGCGATTGCAGTGCGGGTAGCATCAGGTTCAATGATTGACGTTTATAACTACGACCGAAGGAGCCAAGTTCGAGATAGATGCCGCCGATGAGTTGCGAGGTTTCCGTGTTGAGAATGGGCGAGAGCAGGATAGGGCTATGTTTTGCGGCGGACGATTCCGCCAGCCAAGGCAGGGAATCTTCGGGAAGCAACGCCAGCGCTTTTGGATCTTTTTCCAACCAGAAGTGGATTTGATCCAACTCCTGCGCGCCCCAGCCCTCGGGTTGTTTGAGCAATGGTTCCCCGGGCTTTAGCCACACTGCAAGGCGAGCGTAGGTGAACATGGGCGGGACATGTTCGACCAGTAAGTCGGGCAGAAGGGCGTCGTCGGGCGGGGCGTTGAGGATGGCGCGTCCGAGGGTCTCCAACTTTTCGATCTGGGCTGTCTGACTGCGGCTTTGTTCGATTGCCTGACTCATGCGGTGCACCAGCCAGGCAATGGCAAGCAATGCCAGATTGAACGTCAGATATAGATACAAACCGTGCGTAACGTATATACCAGCCAAGGGAGCGGCGAAGAGATTTGAAACCGCCGGGACGAAAATGCCCAAGACAGCCAGTTGGGCGATCCAGAGCAATTGCCTGGGCTTGAGACTCTGTCGCATTTTCCACAAGCTATATCCTAGATAATTTGTCACCAGCAGGAGGATTTGAAGCGCTAATTGAATCCCGATCACGCCTGCGCCCAACAAAAAGCTGTGGAATGACAAACCGCCAATTGGATAGGCGCCGCCCCAAGCGCGGTAGGCAGACAGGGAGATCAACGAAAGGAGAGTCAGCTCTGCCACGCCGAATAAATAAGCACGCATGGCGTTCCAGCGTGTATCCAACTGCTGCGCCCAACCGAGCCGCACAAACTGGATGGACAACAAGGCTGTATCCATTATCAGGATCAACCACAAGACGGCTGGTCCGAACAGGAAGACGGCGATCCAACGGACGATGCTTTCCAAGTTGCTGTTGACGTTTCCATACGTTCCCCCACCGCGCGCGCCCATGTCAATGATCAGGAAGAATGACCAGCGGTTGAGCAGGATTATCAGCACGATCACTAGCGGGAGGAAAAGCCAGTCCCGCCGGATGAGCGTTGAATCGCTGACGAGCGCCAGCCAGATGATCCCGGCAATGGCAAGCGGCAGGGTGAGCAACACACCCATGACATCATTGACCCGTATCGTGCGGGCATCTCCTGGTATCGGGGGATATCCGGGCGGAAGATGGATGCCAGGCGGGCAAAGGGGTCGAGGGGATCAGGGGGATTGGTGTGGGTGTTCGCCAAGTCAGCGGTCTCCCGACAATTGATTTAATCAACCAACGTCAATGTAAAAGTCGCACGAACGATATCTATTTTATTGTACCCCGTTTCAATTGCCGGACTGGAAGATCAATCGAAAGGGATAGAGCTATCGCATTTGGATTTTTATCCGCTAATCCGCGCCAATCTACGCGATTTTTCTAGAAAGATTAGCGTGAATTCGTGAAGATTAGCAGATTCCGAAGCTAAATCACCAGAGGTCTGGCTTCAAGATTTTCAAATGCGATTACCCTAACAAAACCTTTATTTTTATGATATAAACCAGAAATAAATTAGTACGCTGTACTCATCCAGAGAGGCGGAGGGACCGACCCTTTGAAACCTCGGCAACCGTTCAAGCGGTGCCAACTTCGGCAGGTGAAAACCTGA
>JADLCG010000292.1 GCA_020847355.1 Anaerolineales bacterium
CAACCAGACGGATTAAAGATTGCGTCAATTCTTCAACCGTTTCATTGAACGCTTCAGATGGAGAATGCCCATGCTTGCGAAGTTCGCTATACTGCGCTTCCATCACGCCCGCCAACGCGCCCATCAACACGCCGCGTTCGCCGGTCAAATCTGAATACACTTCTTTTTCAAAAGTGGTTGGGAATAAATAGCCTGCGCCAATCGCAATGCCCAAAGCGATCGTTCTTTCTTTGGCTTTGCCGGTTGCGTCTTGATGAACGGCAAAGCTGGCATTAATACCTGAACCTTCTATAAAGTTTTCGCGCACGCTACGCCCCGAGCCTTTAGGCGCGACTAAAGAGACATCCACATGCGGCGGCGGAAGCACGCCCGTATCATCTTTGAAAGTGACCGAAAAGCCGTGCGAGAAATACAGCAAATCGCCTTCGTTGAGCGCCTCGACAATTTTGGGCCACTCCGAACGTTGACCGGCATCCGATAACAAATATTGAATCACAGTCCCTTTTTCGGCGGCTTCTTCTACCGTGAAAAGCGTCTTGCCGGGAACCCAGCCATCGGCAACCGCACGATCCCAATTTGCCGTGCCTTTTCGCTGACCTACGATCACATTAATACCATTATCGCGCATGTTCAGCGCCTGCGCAGGTCCTTGCACGCCGTAGCCAAGCACAGCCACCACTTCATTCTTCAAAACCTCGCGCGCTTTTTCAAGCGGAAATTCTTCGCGCGTCACTACTTCTTCTTCCACGCCGCCAAAATTAATTTTTGCCATTCTCTTGATTCTCCTTGGTTGTTTTTAAGTTTTAGGTTACAGGTTTTAGGTTGCAGGTTTAAGTCTGCATTCCTCATTCATCATTCCTACGGAGTCATTTCCATCAATTCAGAAACGCTATTCAAACGAAAGCCTTCCGCGCCGGGCATCCGCCGCACGCCATCGTTCACCCCGCGCGTCATCGAAACTTGACCCGTCCGCACCATTTCCACGATGCCAATCGGGCGTAACAACTCGATCAGCCCTTCGAGCTTTTCTTCCGTGCCGGTAATTTCAACGATGACCGAATCAACCGCCACATCCACAATGCGGGCGCGGAAGATCTCCGCCAGCCCGTTCACTTCAGCGCGGCGCTCGGGGCCCACTTTCACTTTGATCAACGCGAGATCGCGCGTCACTGAAGGCTGGTGCGTCACATCCTGCACGTCCAATACATTGATCAATTTATATAAATTTGATTCAATGCGATGCGCGTCTATTTCTCCGTTTGGGCAATCCACCACGACGGTCATGCGCGAGATTTCTGGATTCTCCGTGCGCCCCACCGCCAAAGACTCAATATTGAAATTGCGGCGACGAAATAACGAAGCCACGCGATTCAATACGCCGGGTTTATTTTCAACTAAAGCGATAAATGTATAGTTCATGTTTGCTCCTTACGCCTTTGCTCTTACGGGTCTTTGTAACATTTCGTCCAATGCGGCTCCAGCCGGAACCATTGGGTAAACCGCTTCTTCCTGCTCCACTTGAAATTCGATCAGCGCGGGACCTGAAATTTTACGCGCCCACTCAATCGCTTCATTGGCTTCTTCCGGTCGGGTGACGCGCCGCGCCGGCACGCCATGCGCTTCAGCCAATTTGACGAAATCCGGCGCGAGCATATTCACCGCCGAATAGCGCTTCTCAAAGAAAAATTCCTGCCACTGGCGCACCATGCCCAAATAACGGTTATTCAAAACCGCCACTTTGACATTCGCGCCCTCTTGAACGGCAGTGGTCAATTCAGCGGCGGTCATCTGAAAACCGCCATCGCCCGCCACTGTCCAAACTTCTTGATCTTTGGCGGCAAACCAGGCGCCGATCGCGGCGGGCAAACCAAAGCCCATCGTCCCTGCCCCGCCGGAAGTCAGCCAACGATTCGGTTTTTCTAAAAAGTAATATTGCGCCGCCCACATCTGATGTTGACCGACATCCGTAGCGACAATGGCATTGCCGTCGGTGCCTTTCCAAATTTCGGCGATCATGTGCGCGGCATACAGTTTACCGTCCGGCTCCCAATTGATAATACTGCGCGCGTTCGCTTCCGCCTTCCATTGAGCGATCTCTTTTTTCCATTCATCGTGATCGTATTCATCCACCAATGGAATCAGATCCGTCAGCGTTGATTTCAAATCGCCCACCAAAGGCACATCCACAAAGACGTTCTTATGAATTTCAGAAGGGTCAATTTCAATATGGATCTTCTTGGCGCGCGGCGCGTAAGTTTTCAACGTGCCAGTCACACGGTCGTCAAAGCGCATTCCAAAGGCTAAAATCAAATCTGAGTTTTGAATCGCCATATT
The DNA here is from genome assembly GCA_020847355.1 of Anaerolineales bacterium. Taxonomy (GTDB): domain Bacteria; phylum Chloroflexota; class Anaerolineae; order Anaerolineales; family Villigracilaceae; genus Villigracilis. The sequence goes on from JADLCG010000292.1 coordinate 2,335, forward strand.
GGCTTGAACTTCGCCGTGCATACCCATCATGCCCAAATTCAACTCATGCGAAGCGGGGAAAGCGCCCAAGCCTAATAACGTACTAGTTACGGGCGTCTGCGTCTTAACCGCAAATTGCATCAATTCATCTTCCGCTTTAGACATCAACACGCCATGTCCGCACAGAATGACCGGCTTGTTGGCTTTTTCGATCAATTTCACCGCATCTTGCAAAGAGCTTTTCGGCGCGTGTAACGTCGGTTGACAGCCGCGCAACTTAACTTCCTGCGGATAAACAAAATCGCAAGATTCAACCTGCGCGTTCTTACAAATATCAATCAATACGGGACCCGGTCTGCCGCTTCTAGCGACATGGAAAGCCTCGCGGATCGTCTCGGCAATTTCATCGGCGTGCATGACTAAATAATTATGTTTGGTAATCGGCAGGGTGATGCCGGTCACATCGGTTTCTTGAAAAGCGTCGCCGCCGATCAGATGCGCCGCAACCTGCCCAGTGATGAAAACCACCGGAACAGAATCCATCATTGAAGTAATAATGCCGGTGACCATATTGGTCGCGCCCGGGCCGGAAGTCGCCATAGCTACGCCAACTTTCCCAGAAGCGCGCGCGTATCCATCCGCCATGTGCGCCGCGCCTTGCTCATGCCGCACCAACACATGATGAACCGGATAACTCAACATCGCGTCATAAATTGGCATATTCGCGCCGCCCGGATAACCAAAGACGACATCCACGCCTTCGCGCGTTAAACATTCCCAAACAATTTCAGCGCCTGTTTTCTTCATAATCAATTCCTTTTCTGCTCTCCATTTTTCAATCACGAGTTTTTTTATTCCGTCATCAAGACCGCGCCGGTATCCGCGCTGGTGACAAAATGCGAATAGCGCTTTAACCACTTTGATTCGATTTTAGATTTGAACGGCGGCAAGGCTTTAAGCCGTTGGGAAATTTCCGCCTCGCTTAACTTAACATTGAGCGTACGCGCCATTAAATCCATTTGAATCACATCCCCATCTTTCAGCGCCGCAATCGGGCCGCCCGCCGCCGCCTCCGGCGAGATGTGACCAATGCACGCGCCGCGCGTCCCGCCGCTGAATCGGCCGTCGGTGATCAGCGCCACCTTATCGCCGAGTCCGCGCCCCATGATCGCGGAAGTCGGCGCGAGCATTTCCTGCATTCCGGGCCCGCCTTTGGGACCTTCGTACCGAATCACCACGCAATCGCCCGCTTTGACCTTGCCATTCAAGATTCCGCTCAGCGCATCATCCTGCGATTCAAAAATCACCGCCGGACCTTCAAACTGCATCATCGCCTCGCTGACGCCGCCCACTTTAACAACCGATCCGTGCGGCGCTAAATTGCCAAATAAAATTGCCAGCCCGCCGCGTTTGGAATAAGCGTTTTCATAACGATGGATAACTTCTTCATCCTTAATCTCCGCCCCTTGAATGGATTCGCCGAGAGCGCCGCCGGTCACGGTCAATCTATCCAAATGCAACATCCCTGTCCCCCGTTGAACCTCGTTCAAAATAGCCGGCACGCCGCCGGCGCGATGCACATCTTCCATGTGCCATTTGCCCGAAGGACTCACTTTACAAAGCTGAGAAACTTTATCCGCCACCGCATTGATTCTTTCCAACGGATAATTTACGCCCGCCTCGTTCGCCAATGCTAACGTATGTAAGACCGTATTCGACGAGCCGCCCATCGCCATATCCAGCGCGAAAGCGTCGTCAAGCGCTTCGGGCGTAACAATGTCTCTTGGCTTGATATCACGCGCAATCAAAGTTGCGATCAGCCCAGCCGCGCGTTTGGCTAAATCTTCACGCTCAGGCGTTTTTGCCAAAGCCGAGCCATTGTAAGGCAAAGCCAGACCAATCACTTCCATCAAACAATTCATGGAATTGGCAGTGAACATCCCAGAGCAGGAGCCGCAAGAAGGGCAGGCTAATTTTTCCAACATGGTTAAGCGCTTCTCGTCAATCTTGCCCGCTGAAAATGCCCCCACGCCTTCAAACACAGAAACTAAATCTATCGCCTCGCCTTCGGGAGTCATTCCGGCTTTCATCGCGCCGCCCGAAACAAAGATAGTGGGGACATTCACGCGCATTGCGCCGAGCAACATCCCGGGCACGATCTTGTCGCAGTTTGGGATACAAACCATCCCGTCGAAACGATGCGCTTCAATCATCGTCTCCACGCTATCGGCGATCAATTCCCGCGAAGGGAGCGAATACTTCATCCCAATATGCCCCATCGCAATGCCGTCATCCACGCCAATCGTATTGAATTCAAACGGCACACAGCCCGCCGCGCGCACAGCTTCCTTCACCAATTTGCCAAAGCTCTGCAAATGCGTATGCCCTGGCACAATATCCACATACGAGTTGACAATCGCCACAAACGGCTTATTCCAATCTTCCTCTTGCACGCCGGTAGCGCGCAATAACGCGCGATGCGGGGCTTTATCAAAACCTTTTTTTACTGTATCTGATCGCATACGACTCCTTGTTGACGATTGACCATTGACGATGGACGATATTTTATGGTCTACGGTCTATCGTCTATTGTCCGAATTTTGATAACAAAAAAGCCGCCCATGGTTAGGGCGGCTTCTTGCTTTTTCTTTGAAAGTTATTTCACTCTCACCGTTGCCATCCTAACCGAAAATAGTCCTTTAATAATAAGGACTACAATAAGGATGCTAATAAGGGAGAGAGAGAAGATGGCGTTCATGTAACCGATTTCACACGATTATAGGCAGAAACGAAAATCCGTCAAGGGGGAAATGTGAGATTCAGGAAAAGCAATAAGGAAGTTATTTCCCAGTAATAATCCTCTCGCCTTCATACAACTTCACGGCGATAAAGGTAATTATCGAAGAAACAATGATTGTAACCAAAGCCGAGATAAAAATATTCATTCTTGAAATTGGTTCAGCGCGCAAGAATTGATTAATCAAAATTTGTTGACCAAAGGTTGGAATTAGCATCATCCACAAGGCAGGTTTGACGGGAAGAAATGCTAATGCCATACCAGGCAAAGCAGGAATCAAGCCAACAAAAGGCAAGTAGGCGCCTGCTTCTTTAGTTGTTTTCACATACGAAGCAATCAAAGTTTGAAGCGCACAAGCAATAAAAACAATAGGCAAACACACTAAGAAAATAGCGAGCAATGTGCTGATGTCAAAACCAATTCGGATGCCAAGCAATTCTTCGATTGGCAAAATTTGAAATATAGCCGCAAAGCCACCCAGAGTAATGATCAAAGTCATAATCGCAAACGGCATTGCCGAAATAAGTTTGCCAATTACAAACCAACCGCGCGGCAATGGATTAATCAGCAAAGGTTCTAACGAACCGCGTTCCCTTTCTCCAGCAGTAGCATCTGTAATCACTGGGGACGCGCCATTGAAGATAGCAAAGATGATGAAATATGGCAACATCGAAAGAAAAATCAAGGCTTGGCTTTGAGGCGTGGCGGTATCTACTTCTTCAATTTGAATCACACGAATCACTTCTGGACTGACGCCGCGTAAACTCAATCTTAAAACTCCAATATAACTGCTATATGAGCGAATCGTATCTTCTGCGCGGTCAATATCTACACTAGCCGATTGGCGCGTGCTATCAAAGATAAGCTGAACATTGGCAGTTTCGCCAGCGGAGAAACCTTCGCCATAATTTTCTGGAATAATCAAAGCCACATTAATATCCCCAGCAATCACTGCGGCTTGTGGGTCTGATGGAGCGGGTTCAATAATCACATCTTGTTGCTCAAGAAATTGAATCAAATTAGGCGCATGTTCAGCGCCTGAAACTGGCAAATGCAATGGTTCTTTTGCATTTTCTTTGAACATATTGCCTAACATCAAAATCATCCCGCCAATTAATAATGGACCAAAGAGCGCCCAGAAAAAACCAGTCATCCAACTGCGCGTATCGCGCAAGCTATCAAGCATTTCTTTTTGAAAGATAATAAAAATCTTTTTCACTATCCTAACCCTTCCTCAGAACCAATTGCAACAACAAACGCATCTTCCAAAGTTTCTTTGCCTGTTTGTTTTCGTAATTCTTCTGGCGTGCCATTGGCAGAGACCTTTCCCTGTGAAATAATCACTATCTGATTACACAATGCGGCTACTTCCTGCATAATATGGCTGGTAAACAAAACACATTTCCCTTCTTCTCTTAATCGCAATACAAATTGACGCATCGCGCGCGTGCTCATCACATCCAAGCCATTGGTTGGCTCATCTAATAAAACATTTTTCGGGTCATGTACCAAAGCGCGTGCGATAGCAACTTTCAATCTTTCGCCTGTAGAAAACCCTTCTGTTTTTCTATCCGCAATCAATTGCATATCCAACAAAGTCAGCAATGAATTAATTTGTTTTTCTAACGCCTCCCCTTCCAACCCATGCAAGCGACCATAATAGCGGATATTTTCTCGGCTTGTGAGTCTTGGATACAAACCTCGTGCATCAGCCAGTACTCCAATTTGTTTCTGCACTTCAATAGGAGATTCAGTGACATCGAATCCATCTACCTTTGCGACGCCACCATCTGGCTTGAGCAACGTGTATAACATGCGTAAGGTTGTGCTTTTGCCTGCTCCATTGGGACCCAACAAACCAGTAATTTCGCCATCGGGCGCAGAGAACGAAACCTCTTGCACAGCTCGTACTTTTCCAAAAGATTTTGAAAGACCTTGAACTTGAATCATATTTGTGCCTTTGACTAGTTATGGGCGAGGTCCACTGAAATCAACAAAAAATGGAGGCGCCTCAACTGCATCTACGCAAGAAACATCTATCCCATCGCTTGAAGCGTTTTCGATAAAAATGCTAAAAACGTTAACGCTACAAACGCTAGACAAATTGCCATGTCCCATATCATCAAAGACAAGGTGTAATTCATTCGTTAAATTTTCAGCAACTTTTTCAGCATGATAAGGCGGCGTGATTGGATCAGCCGCGCCAGAAAAAATCAACACAGGCACATCCGATGTAATGGGAGCGCGAAACTCATCAGAGACTTCGCCTGCTTGCCACCCACTACAAACCGATAAAAGTAACGAGGTTCTATCTTCAAACACGGTTTGCTCACTACTTTCACTTGCTTCATCGGCAGAAATTAATGGCGCATCTTCAGTGCAAGCCACAGCATAAAACATACCGTCATATAAATTTCCATTTACTTGCAAACCTTGCGCAATCAAGGGAACATAATTTTCATCTGCATACGCCAAATGAATAGATAACGGCAATGTGGCTACAAAATCTGGCACATATAAGGCGTTGAAAACCATGCCTGTAATAATTTCCGGCGTGACGGTTAACTCAATTGGTTGATTGGTTAATGGATGTGGCATAGAAATTTGTGCTGGAGATTCTTCTACACGTGAAAGCAAAGATGTAAACTCGCTTCGCAACTTCGGGAAAGCTGTTTTGCACGCCTCGTCATTTTCACAACGCTTGAAGAATAAATCCAATGCCGCTTGGCCATCTTGCGCCGAATCCATAAATAAAACAAAGTTTGGGTCAACGACGGCATCTAATGTGACAGTGCGAACATGCTCAGGGAACATACGCAAATAGGTTAATGCCGCGCGTGTTCCATACGATGCGCCATAAAGATTGATTTTGTCATATCCCAAGGCAGAGCGAACCTCATCCAAATCCGTCATGGCGATTTCGGTATTATAAAAACGCACGTCAGCATCCAACTTATTTGGACAATCTTTAAGTTTATCTGTCGCCTCATCAGGTTCTAAATCTTCATCTGTTTCATCCAAACAACGCAAAGGATTTGATTTACCCGTACCACGTTGGTCAACCAAGACAATATCTCGGTCTTCATGAATTTGATTAAGCAATGAAATCATTACAGGAAAAGATTCAATTGCAGATTGACCAGGTCCGCCTGCCAACAAAAATAATGGGTCAGGTTGTGAATTGCGTTTAATAGCAGGAATTACTGCTACATGCAATTCAATTTTTCTACCGTCTGGATTCGCACGGTCTTCTGGCACAATCAATACGCCACACTCAGCCTCTACTTGATTACCAAAAGAAGAGGTTAAGATACACTCTTCCAAGGCAAGTGACGATTTATTTACATTCGTCTGCTTTTGTGGCGCACAGGCGGTAATGATTATCAACAACAAAAGGGAAAGGGGGGAAAGTTTTTTCATCATCGGTTCAATTTTTATCATTAATTTGAAACAACTATTTTACATGAAATCATATAAACCATATGTTGAACTTGTTGAAAGGGTGCGCTAAAAGTTTGTAGATGGGTTTTCAAAAAATAGCCTCTGAGATAGGCTTGGGGTTGGAAAACGACCAAATCCAAAATCGGAGGCTCAAATGGAGTTTAGCACAACCCGGCTGGAGCAGATAGCGAAATTATTGGCGGAAGAAGTCAAAGAACAGTTGGCGGAAAAGCAGGGGATAAATGAGATGGAACAAATGCTGAGGAAGTTGGTAAAAGAAGCGGCAGGCTTGGGGCTACGACGAGCGATTGAGCAGGGTGAAGAGCGGTATGCGGGGAAAGACGTAGCCTGTCACTGTGGAGAGCAAGCCAAGTTTGTGAGCAAACGCGAAGCCGTGCTGTGGACAGTATTCGGGAAAGTAAACTACCGGCGCAGATACTACCTGTGCGCTGAATGTCATCAAGGGCAGTCGCCCTTGGATCAGAAATATGGGATTGTGCCCGGACAGGTAACACAGACATTATCGAGTCTGCTGGGGGTGTTGGGGGTGGAGGTTGCCTTTGAAGAAGCGAGCCAATTGGCAGAACGTTTTCTTCTGTTTCAGGTCAGCGACAACACAGTTCGCAAACAAACTGAAGGGTATGGAAGCGCGCAGGCGCAGGCAGAAAAAGAATGGATCGAAAAAGCAGAGGACGAAAAAGCTTTGCAAGTACGCGAGCGTAGTATGGAATGTCGTTCTGGACGGATTTACGCTTCCATCGCTGGCGCACACGTTCCCTTACAGCATGAGTGGCGTGAGTTAAAGACCTTATGCTGGTACAAGGTGGAGAAAATTGGCGCCGCTGCCTCTCAAAAACACCATAGACCACTGATTGGCGAACAGAGCCATTTGCAAGCCAACGACATGAAATGTCATTGAATTCCGCGTTGTCCGTGCGATCCGTGTATCGAAATTGGTTTTTGTCAAGCAATAATGAGAAAACCATATTAGCTTAGGTTTGAAAAAATCATTTCGTAATGTTGCACAACTTATTTCGGAAGCGTCTAAAGGAATGGGCTAAAGAGCCTTTCACCACAGAGAGATTTCAGAAGGGTTTCTCCGTGTTCTTTGCGTGTTCTTTGCGCGCTCTGTGGTTAAATCTTTTAAAAGCCCACAGAATTAGGCGCTCCCCTTATTCCAAAAAATTGCAGACATTGATTGTATCCAGTATAATTTCTTCCCCTGAAAGGAGACCCGATCATGTCTTTCGCGAGCAAAATTGATGAGTGGATGAAAGAAGTCGAAGAAAGACC
>JADLCG010000293.1 GCA_020847355.1 Anaerolineales bacterium
ATTCAAGATCGCGCAGAGGTTTATTTTCCGAAAGCGTCTGGTGCAATTTTTCAAACAATTCCGTTTGACGGGCGTTGATAGTTTTATCCGTGCCGCCTTTTTTCTTTTCGTCTTTTAGCTTTTCCAGTTTGCGTTCGACGGCGATCAGATCATTGAGCAATAACTCGGTGAGCATGGTATCTACGTCGCGGAGCGGGTCCACGCTCCCGTTTGGGTGCATAACGCTGTCGTCGCTAAACCCGCGGACGACTAAAATCAAGCCGTCCATCTGATTGAGTTGATTCAGTAATTGTCCGGAGATGCCGCTCTTCGCCGAGCCGGTTTCTAGCCCGGCAATATCCGCATACGTCACTTTGGCGTAGATGGTTTTCTTGGGGTTGAACATTTTGGAAAGCGCATCTACGCGCGGGTCGGGAACTTCCACGACTGCGGTGTGAACTTCAAACCGTCCAGCCGAAGCGGTGGTGGGCGTATTGCCGCGCGTTAACGCGTTGAATATGGTTGTCTTGCCTGATTGGGGTAAGCCGATAATTCCTAGTTTCATCTTGACCTTATTGTTGAGAGTGGTATACTTGCGCTCGCGTCAGTTACAGTGAGCCGAAGTGGCGGAATTGGCAGACGCGCACGACTCAAAATCGTGTTCCCTCCGGGAATGAGGGTTCGATTCCCTCCTTCGGCACTGGATTTATAATATCCACGCGGTATTATAACTGAAAGACCTCCCAAGTTTGGGAGGTCTTTCAGTTTATTGTCCGGGGGTGTGTTTGTCTTCCCACTCCGCGATGGCGGCGCGAATTGCTTTTTTGATGTCTGCGTCTGGCACGTCTTCTATGGAGGGGAATTTGGCGCTACCAACTTTGACTTCGACTGTGCCGCCCGCGCCTTCCATAATCCGAATGCCGCGGCTTTCGTAGGGCGTTCCGGCGATGCGGGATTGGAAGACATAATCAATTTGATTGATGATGCTCAACGCTTTGAATTCTTTTTCAGTGAGTTTGGTGAGCGGTTGGGTGGGCGGTGAAATAGGCGAGGCAACTGCCGTTTGGACGGGAGCCGGCTTGGGCGTAGGTTGGGGCGGAGGCGGAGTCGCTTTGGGGGCAGGCGCAGATTGCGCGCCTTCAATCCACGGGCGGATGACGGAGAGTAATTCCAGCAGGCGTTGTTTTTGATTGGGAGAAATATCTTTTGCGGCAATTGGCGCGCCGTCCAGTTCGAGGGTGGGGACGCCGTTGTTGTTGCGGAGACGTAGCAAGCCCGGGTCGTCCTGCGCTTTGGGCGCTTGGGCTTTGAGGGCTTCGGCTTCTGCCATGCGCTTTTCTGACTCCACGCGAATGACATCCGCTTTTTCGTTGGCGGATTCGATCAACTTCGCTGAGCGTAAGTTGGAATCGATATAGCCAATTAAAAAGCCGATGATGATGGCGCCAAAGCCAAGGCCCCAAATAGCGAGCGTCGGGAGGGTGGTTTCAGAAAGATTGAGTTGCATGGCTACTTCCTTTTAAGCGTTTGACACTTTGGACAAATGTGCGTGCCGCGTTGGGCGACTGTAGATTTGACGATGGTTGTGCCGCAAGCCAAACAAGGCTTTCCTTCACGATCGTAAACTCGAAAATGATTTTGATATTGACCGCCGCGATACGCCCAATCTATGCTGGCGCCGTTACGGCGGATGCCTTCTCTCAACACTTTTTGAATTGCGTTCCGCAGAGCTTCGGCTTGTTTTTGGCTCACTGTGTTGGCCAAAGCCAGCGGATGTAGTTTGGCGATGTTCAAACTCTCATCGGCGTAGATATTGCCGAGACCGGCGATGAAAGTTTGGTCGAGCAGGAGCGGCTTGAGTTGGCGCTTTTTCTTTTGCAGGCTGTGATACAGCCATTCCGCCGTGAAGTTTTTTTCAAGCGGTTCAGGACCTAGCCTGCCCAGCACGCTTTGCGGATCTTGCACCAGCCAAACTTTGCCAAACTTGCGCGTATCGTTAAACGCTAAGTATTGCCCGCCGGAGAGTCTCCAGATCAGGCTGTCATGCTTAACGGGTTTAATTTTACACTCCCTGAGGATTAAATTGCCGCTCATCCTTAAATGTATCAGGAGATTGTAATGATTCAGTTGGAGGATGAGGTATTTCGCGCGGCGCGCCACGCCGACGATTTTTTGCCCTTGAATCTGGCGTTTGAAAGTCTGAATGGCAGGCGTAACCAGCGCGTTCTTCCAGAGAACTTCAGCTTGGAGGATGGTTCTGCCAATCAGTTCTCCGCGTAACTGACGCGCATAGGTTTCAACTTCCGGGAGTTCGGGCATGGGCGAGGTTGGGATTTATTCGTTGAACATTTCGCCCACCGAGCGCCCTTCGTGGGCGCGGCGAATCACTTCGCCGAGCAATTCCGCTACGGAAAGGACGGTGATTTTGCCTTCAAGCGCTTTCAGTTTTTCAGGAGAAAGCGGCACGCTATCGGTGGTGATAATTTGTTTGATCGGTAAAGCGGCGAGACGTTCCGCGCCGTTTTTGGAAAGGATCGGGTGGAAGAATGCGAGGTACACATCGCGCGCGCCCATAGATTTGACCAAATTAACCGCCTGCCCGATTGAGCCGCCGGTATCCACTTCGTCGTCCACGATGATGGCGTCGCGTCCGTTCACGTCGCCGATCAAGGATAGCGCTTCCGCTTTGGCGTCGTTGCCGTGACGGCGTTTTTCAATGAAGGCAATCGGCGTATCTAAATCCGCGGCGTAGTTGCGTCCTTTTTTGGCGAAGCCCAAATCGGCAGAAACCACGACCGGGTCTTGCATGTGCGGGCGCAAATTTTCTTTGATATGTTTCACCAATAAATGCGAAACGGTCAACACGTCGCCGGGGATGGAGAAGAAGCCTTGCACTTGTCCGGCGTGCGGATCGAGAGTCATGTAGCGATCCGCGCCGGCTACTTCGAGCATATCCGCCACCAAACGCGCAGTAATCGGCACGCGCGGCTGATCTTTTTTATCCGAACGTCCGTAACATAAGTACGGCACTACCGCCGTAATTCTGGCGGCTGAATCCAAACGCAGGGTTTGGATCATGATCAGCAATTCCATCAAATTGCGATGCACCGGCGCGGAAGTGGTTTGAATGACGTACACATCCTGCCCGCGCACGCTACCGTTTAACTTCACGAATATATTTTCGTTGGGGAAGTCAATAATCTCGCGCGCGCTCAAGGGTAAGCCGAGATAATCCGCAATTTTTTGCGATAACTCCGGCGAGCCCGAGCCGCCAAACAATTTGATGCCGCCGTATAATTTCATATCGTGGTGGTGAATGTGGTGCATTAACTTACATCTCCTTCAATAATATCTGTGCCGCTTCCCAGGGGGAAGTATTTCTTTGGATTACTTTTTGAAGCGTGGCTTCGTATAAATTTGGGGAGACGTTTTCACTGAAGCGCTTCATTAATGATTCGCGTATCAGCGCCGCCAACTCGACCTCAAGCCGGGTCCGCTCTCGAAGGACCCAATCTCCGCTGGAGCGCAAGTGCGCCGCGTGTTTGGCGATGCAATCTGCAAGTTTATCAATACCGCTACCTTCGGTGGAAATTGTTCTTTGAATGGGGGGAATCCAAATCGGCGTGGCGGATGTTTTTTGAGCAGAGGCAGGCTTGCCCTGAGTCGGGGCGGAATTAATCCGCATGGCTGTGCCGTGATGTTGGAAAATTCTTTCGGTGGGGTGGGCTAAATCCAGCATGGATTTCAAAGCCTTTTCCGTATTTTCTACGCCCGGACGATCGGCTTTGTTGACGACGAGAATATCCGCAATTTCTAAAATGCCGGCTTTGATGGCTTGGATGTCGTCGCCCAGCCCGGGAGCTTCGACGACCAAAGTGGTGTGCGCCAAACGCGCCACATCCACTTCGCTTTGTCCCGCGCCGACTGTTTCAATGATGACGAGGTCGAAGCCAGCCGCGTCAAAAACTTGAACAAGGTTGGCGGTGGTTTGCGCCAGCCCGCCTAAAGAGCCGCGTGAAGCCATCGAGCGGATGAAGACGTTGGCGTCGCCAGCGAGGTCGCGCATCCGCACGCGATCTCCGAGAACTGCGCCGCCGGTGAATGGGCTGGAAGGGTCAATGGCGACGATGGCTATTTTTTTATTTTCAACTTTGCGATAATGCAACGCCAGTTGATTGACCAGCGAAGATTTTCCGGTGCCGGGCGCGCCGGTTACGCCAATGAGATGGGCTTTGCCGGTGTGCGGAAAAAGCTCAATCAGCGCTTCGCGCCCAACGGACGAATCATTTTCCACCTGCGTCAGCAGGCGGGCTAAGGCGAGGCGGTCTCCATTAAGAATAGCTTGGGCAGAGGTCATAAATGTTTTTAGAATAATAAAACACAGAGCGTTTTTGGCGACTCTGTGTTTGGGGGTTTAACTTTCCACCGCGACTTTGACGTCGCGGATAATATCTTCGGTAGAGGCGCCGGGTCCATAGACTCCGGTGACGCCCATTTCTTTGAGGCGGTGTAAATCTTCGTCGGGGATGATTCCGCCAATGAAAACTTTGACGTGCGTCTGCCCGTTCTGTTTTAACAGTTCGAGAATGCGCGGGGCTAATGCCATGTGCGCGCCGGAAAGCACGGACAAGCCGACGATATCCACGTCTTCTTGCAGAGCGGCTTCGGCGATCATTTCCGGGGTTTGGCGTAAGCCCGTATAGATGACTTCCATGCCTGCGTCGCGCAGGGCGCGCGCGATCACTTTTGCGCCGCGATCATGCCCGTCTAAGCCGGGTTTCGCCACCAAGACTCTTATCTTTTTGTCAGTCATGCTTCCTCGATTTGAATCAGGATTTATCAACGCGATTATACCCGCGAGAAGTATTTTATACTATATATCACAATCGAATTAAAGAAAATGAAAGGATTGCGAAACGCAATCCTTTTTACATTCCATCGTCTTTGGGCGGAACAGTTTGTCCGTAATCTAACACCTGGCGCATTTGCGTGCCGCCTTCAGGCGGACCGACGATCTTTTTATCTTCCATCATATCTACGATGCGCGAAGCTCGCGTGTAGCCGATACGCAATCTTCTTTGCAACATGGAGACTGAAGCCCGCCCCTCTTTGCGAATCAGCGCGACGGCATCTGCAAATAAAGGATCGTTATCGTCGTCTTCAGATTTCGTTTCTTCCCAAAGCGGGGCTTGTTTTAAAGGCGCGTCGCTGGGGAGCATATCATGCGGGGCTTCATTGACGGCATAGGCGCTCCCGCCGCCCGCTAGTGTGCGCCAGTATTCCACCAGTTTTTGAATCTCGTGATCTGAAACAAATACGCCTTGCAAACGCGCGGCGGCGGGAGCGTCTGGCGCTTGATAGAGCATATCGCCGCGCCCGAGCAGGCGCTCTGCGCCGGGTTGATCTAAAATCACGCGGCTATCCGTATTAGAGGCGACTGCAAACGCAACGCGCGCCGGGAAGTTGGCTTTGATCAAACCAGTCACTACATCCACCGAGGGGCGTTGCGTGGCGAGGATCATGTGAATGCCGGTAGCGCGGGCAAGTTGCGCCAAGCGCGTGATCGTCTTTTCAGTTTCATCGGGCGCAATCATCATCAGGTCGGCTAATTCGTCAATGATGACGACCAAGTAAGGCAGTTTCTTTTGGTTCTGCGCTTTCATCTTGGCGTTGTAATCTATGATGTTGCGCGAGCCGACCTGCGCGAAGTTATGATAGCGTTTATCCATTTCGCGTGTCATCCATTGCAGAGCGCCGATCACGCGATCCATCTCGACCACCACCGGACCCAATAAATGCGGAATGCCGTTATAGCCGGTCAACTCCACGCGCTTCGGATCCACTAAAACGAGGCGTAGATCATCAGGCGTGTTGTAGAGTAATAAGCTGGTGAGAATCGAATTGACGCAGACTGATTTACCGGAGCCGGTAGTTCCGGCGATCAGCATGTGCGGCATATTTTCTAAATTGGCGATGATCGGCGCGCCAGCCACATCGCGCCCCAAGGCAAACCCCAAAGCTTTTTTATTGCGCGTGAAAACTTCGCTTTCTAAAATATCGCGCAAAGCCACGCGCGCCATTTCTTCATTGGGGACTTCAATGCCCACGTAGCTATGCCCCGGCACTGGCGCTTGAATGCGGATGCGCGGCGCGGCTAAGGCTAAGGCTAAATCGTCAGATAAGGATGCGATTTTGCCCACGCGGACTCTGGTTTTGATTCCGCCTCTGGTCTCGACGAAGAGCGGCTCCACGCCAAATTGCGTGATCGAAGGTCCGCGGCTGATTGCAACTACTTGCGCTGGCGCGCCAAAGGAAGCTAAGGTCTCTTCAATTAATCGGGCGCGTTGTTGAATAAAATCTTCATTGGAAGCAGTGGCGCTTCCAGCGTCTAAAATTTCTTGCGGGTCTGGCAGAATCCATTCAATGACGGCGGGCGCGCGCGTTGTGACCGGCTGACCAATTGCCGGCGGGTTGACTGAGGCGGCGGGCATGGCTTTGGAATCAATCGGGGCGAGATTGTCCGTCGCGGCTGAATCAAGCGTCAGGTCCGCGGGCGGCGCGATGGGTTTCTTCAACAAGGCGCGAATTTGATTAAGCATGGGATTCAGCCAGCGGAATAATTCCAGAACGGGTTTATCCAGCAAAATGGAGATACCGATGATGAGCCAAGCGATTAAGGCAAAGTATGTGCCTACGCCGCCGACGGTGATTCCTAAAAATCTTTGAAAGAGACCGCCCAATGCGCCGCCGCCAATGCCGGTGAGCGCGATGGCTTTTGCGTCTTCTGCCGTGGCGACGAAGGTGTGCAAAAGCGTGAGCAACCAAAGAAAAAGGATGACGCTTCCGAGAACCCGCTCGATGGAGAGCGGAGGAATCCGCTCAATTTTGCGGATGACCAGCCAAACGCCGAAGAAGAATAAGCCAATTGGCAGAACGTACATGCCCCAGCCGAAAATTTGTTTGAGGAAGAAAATTGCGCCGCCCACAATGGCGGAACGGCTGACGGAGATTAAACCTAAAAAGAGAATCAAGCCGGCGAGGGCTAACCCGATGCCAACTACATCCAGCTTTCTTTCTGAGGATAGTTTTTCCCACCAACTCGGTTCGCGTTGCGCGGGCGGCGGCGGAGGGCTTGAAAATTTTGGTTTAGATGCGGTTTTATTTTGCGCGGCAAGCCCGCCTTTTTTGGACGCGATGACTTTAGCGTTTGGCTTTGAGCTTTTTTTGGGCGGAGTGGAGGGTTTGAGCAGGGGCATTTCAATAACTATTGAAAGTTTGCGATTTTCAGTTCGTCAATAATAGATGAAAGAATGGGAAGGTCAAAGACGCAATGCGGTTGTTTTAAGTTTAGTTACTCTCAAAAGATTATAGCACAAATGGTCTGTTTTCTTTAAGGTACAATATGACCATACAAGCACGGCGTACAAATCTTATATAGATTTTATCGGAAATTATTTTTACGCGCAGGTTTTGATCGGCGTAATGCGGCGTTTGCCTTCTCTGATAAAAGAATTTTGGTAAGGATAAACTTGTTCGAAATTTTATTTCTCGGCACATCGGCGTCCGCGCCCTCGGCAAAACGGGGACTCTCGAGTCAGATCGTCGCGCACAATGAGTATCGTTTTCTGGTGGATTGCGGCGAAGGCACTCAAAGGCAAATTTTGCAAGCGGGCGTTGGGTTTAAGCGCCTCAATCATATTTTGTTGACGCACGGTCATTTGGATCATATTTTAGGACTCGGCGGCTTACTCTCCACTTTTTTAAGATGGGAAGCGATCGAGGAGTTGAATATTTACGCCGGCGCGGCGACTTTGGAACGCGTGAAAGCTTTGGTGTATGACGTTGTTCTGCGCGGCAACCGCACGCCCATGCCGTTGAATCTCCACGAGATCAAGCCCGGGATAGTGTTGGAGGCGGAAGATTTCACCGTCTCGGCTTTTCCGGTTACGCATCGCGGACCAGATTGCCTGGGTTATGTTTTTGAAGAGAAACCGAAACGCCCTTTCTTGGCTGAAAAAGCCGATGCGCTAGGCGTGCCGTTTGGACCGGAACGTAAACAGTTGGTTGCCGGAAAAGAGATCGCGCTGGCGGATGGCAGGCGCATTACGCCCGATGAAGTTTTAGGCGCTTGGGAAAAGGGCAGTAAACTCGTGGTGGTGGGAGATACCGGCAGGACCGAGAATCTGCTTGAGGTTTGTAAAGAGGCGGATGCGCTCGTCATCGAATCCACTTATTTGGATGCAGACGCTGAAATGGCGAAACAGTTTTCGCATCTCACTGCAAAAATGGGCGCGGAACTTGCCAAAAAAGCCGGGGTTAAAAAACTAATTCTTACTCATCTATCGCGCCGTTATCGTGAAAAGGATGTGATTGCCGAAGCGCAATCTATTTTCCCGAACGCGGTGGTTGCGCGCGATTTTGACACATATCAAGTTAAGCGAGACGAATAATATGGAAAACAAAAAATTGAAATTAGGGGTGTTAACCTCCGGCGGGGATGCGCCCGGCATGAACGCGGCGATTCGGGCGGTTGTGCGTACGGCTTTAGTCAACGATATGGAAGTAGTGGGCGTGCGGCATGGATATGAAGGGCTGATCAATGGCGAGTTCATTCCGCTGGGCGCGCGCGATGTAGGCGGGATTTTACAACGCGGCGGGACGATCCTGCTCACCAGCCGGAGCGAACGTTTTACGAAAGTGGAAGGTCAGCGCGAGGCGATTCGTAAAATGAACGAAGCCCAAATAGACGCTTTGGTCGTGATTGGCGGCGAAGGCTCGATGAACGGCGCTAATGCGCTGGCGCAACAAGGCGTAAAAGTGATCGGCATTCCGGGCAGTATTGATAACGATATTTGGGGGACGAACATTGCCATCGGCACGGATACCGCGATGAATACGATCATGGATTCGGTGGATAAACTGCGCGATACGGCTTCTTCGCATCAACGCGCCTTTTTGGTCGAGACGATGGGACGCAACAGCGGTTACTTGGCGATGATGGCGGGCATTATCTGCGGAGCGGAGATGGTCTTGATCCCCGAAGCGCCTTGCTTGGTGGAGGAAGTGGTCGCCGCCGTGGAAGACGCTTACAAGCGCGGCAAGACTCACGCGATCATCATCAACGCCGAAGGCTCGGCATTACGCACCACCGATCTCGCCGCCCGCATTGACGAATCGAATGTGGGCTTTAGCACGCGGATCACTATTTTAGGGCATATCCAACGCGGCGGCTCGCCTACGGCATACGATCGTTTGTTGGCTTCGCGGATGGGCGTGAAAGCCGTAGAAGCGCTGATCGAAGGCACGCACGGCATGATGACCGGCTTAAAAGGCAAAGGCGTGGATTTTATCCCCTTAGCGGATGTGATCAGCCATAAACGCAAAACGAACATGGAATATCATCACATGGCGCGCGTGCTGGCACGCTAATTTTTCGCTCGTTTTTTTGAAAGAGTATAAAGAAATCCGCAGATATGCGGATTTCTTTTTTAATCTCCCGCGTGAGTCAATATCTTTTGGCGCTAGGCTTGATTGCTGTGATCACGGCTCTGCTGTTTGTTTTGCGCGCCGAGTTGGATACGACGCTGATCGCCTTATTGTATTTAATTCCCCTGGGCTTGATCTCCGCTTACTGGGGTATGGGACCCGGCATTAGCGCCGCCTTGCTGACCTTTCTGACGTTCAATTACTTTTTTATCCGCCCGTATTACACTCTAGCAGTACACCGCCCAATTGACGTAGTGGCTTTGATCATTTTTTTAGTGGTAGCGGTAGTCATCAGTCAATTGGTTGGGAGGATGAAAGCCAGCCTGCTGGCGGCAACCGCGCGCGAGCGCGAAGCGACGCAACTCTATGAATTAAGCGTTGCGTTGACCGGCTTACACAACGAAAGCGAGATTGCGAAAATCCTCGCGCATCAAATTCAGGAAGTTCTGCGCGGCGGCGCGATTGAAATCAAGATTGACGGCGCGAATCCTTTTGCTTTGCGTTTGCCTGAAATAGTGCCGCCGTTGCCAACGCCCGATCTGGTTGTGCCGATTCAAACTGCGCGAGGTCCGCTCGGCGAGATGCGCTTACAGAAAGCCGCATCCAGCATCAGTTTAGCAGAGAAGCGCTTATTGGAGACCTTTGCCAGCCAAGGCGCGCTCGCGCTAGAGCGCGCCCGATTGAGGCAAACCGAGTCGCGCGCAAAAGTTTTAGCGGAGAGCGATCAGCTAAAATCCATTTTATTATCATCCGTCTCGCATGAGTTACGCACGCCGCTTTCAACCATCAAAGCCGCGGCTTCCAGTTTGCGCCGGCGCGAAGTGGATTGGGATTCGCCGGCCAGCGTGGAATTGATCGCGGCAATTGACGACGAAGCCGATCATCTCAACAGTTTGGTTGGAAATTTATTGGATATGTCGCGCATTGAATCGGGCGCGCTAAAACCCAAACGCGAATGGAATATTTTGTCTGAAATTGTCGCCAGCGTGCTAACGCGCATGAGATATTCCGCAGACGAACACACGCTCGAAGTGAGCCTGCCGGAAGATTTGCCTTTCGTGCCGGTGGATTATGTGCAAATGGAACAGGTCTTTACTAATTTAGTGAGCAATAGTTTGAAATACGCGCCAACGAATACTAAAATCCGCATCCAAGCGGAAGCGGAAGATGATGTCGTCCGCGTCCAAGTTTGCAATCAGGGTCCGCAAGTGCCGGCGGAACATTTGGAAAGAATCTTCGATAAGTTTTATCGCATCACCGCCGCAGACCGCGTCACCGGCGCTGGGTTGGGGCTTTCGATTTGCAAAGGCATTATCGAAGCGCACGGCGGAAGAATTTGGGCGGAAAATATTACCGACGGTTTCGCCTTCAATTTCACCCTGCCTTTGCTATGGGATGGCGCGCCTCAGCCGCAACTGCCGATGAACACGGAGATTGAATGAGCAACGAACCGCACATCCTAGTCATTGACGACGAACTACAAATTCAACGCGCCATTCGCACCATCCTGACTGAAAAAGGTTTCAAAGTGACCGCCGCCAGTCAAGGCAAAGAAGGGCTCGCCCTTGCCGCCGCCAACGAACCCGATCTCATCATTTTAGATTTAGGCTTGCCCGATATGGACGGAATCGAAGTCTGCGCTCAATTGCGCGAGTGGACGCAAACGCCGATCGTCGTCCTTTCCGTGCGCGACGACGAACGCGATAAAGTTTCCGCGCTGGATAAAGGCGCAGACGATTATCTCACCAAGCCCTTTGGCATCGAAGAATTGCTGGCGCGCGTGCGCGTGGCGTTACGCCATGCAGTCAATCGGCAGGGCGCTCAAAATAAAATTATTCGCGCCGGAAATCTAACCATTGATTTAGTTTGGCACATCATCAAACGCGGCGAGGAAGAAATCAAACTAACCGGCACAGAATATAAACTGCTGGCTTACCTCGCTTCCAATCACGGGCGCGTGCTTACTCATCAAAACATCCTCGCCAAAATTTGGGGACCCGCCGACGCCGATCACACCGAATATCTGCGCGTTTACATGCGCCAGCTCCGTAAAAAATTAGAAGCCGACCCCGAACGCCCCAAACATATCCTGACCGAACCCGGCATTGGCTATCGCTTTATCGCCGACGAATAACCCGCTCAAACGCCCTGCAAAGGGCGTTTTTTATTTGTTCTTTATACAACTGGACGTTTTCTTTCTCGCCGTTTTATACGCGGCTGATAGGATTTAATCACATGCACACGCTGGAGATAAAACGCCCAAACGCCGCTTTACCTAACGTTGAGCCTGCTCGGCGTTTCATTGTGCTTTTTCCTACGCTGGAAGTTAATTTCTCGGCGGCGCGCCAGTTGTGGGAGATCGCCCGCTCGCGCGAAACGCAAATTCTATTGCTCGGCTTGTGCCGCAACCCAATTCAAGAATCGCGTTTACGGCGCGACTTAATCACCCTCGCCGCAATGCTTCGAGATGAGACCATCACGACAAAAATTGAAATCGCCTTTGAAAAGAATTGGATCGAGATAATTCGCGCGCGCTTTCAATCTGGCGATACCCTCGTCTGCTTTGCCGAGCAAAATGCCGTGAAATCCATCTGGCGCTTAAGTCAGGTTTTGCAAAATGAATTAAATATCCCGCTTTATACGCTCTCCGATTTGCTTCCTCAAAAATAGACTCGCTTCAATATAAATTCAAAAAAGTTGGTTACGATGATTGATCAAAAAGATATGCAAAGCTCCATTATTGAAAGAGCGGCGGATTACAAACCGCCGCGCACGTTACGCTCATGGTTCATTGGGCGGCCCCTCTCTACCGCAGATGCGGCTCATCAAACGATTGGCAAAATGATCGGGCTGGCGGTCTTCGCTTCGGATGCGCTCTCCTCCACCGCTTATGCCACGCAGGAAATTTTAGTCATCCTTGCCGCCGCCGGCACGCTGGCTTTTGGAGCGGTCTTTCCAATTTCCATCGCGATTGTCATTTTGCTGGCAATCGTGACCATCTCCTACGAACAAACCATTCACGCTTATCCAGATGGCGGCGGCGCGTATATTGTGGCGCGCGATAATTTAGGCGAGTTCCCGGCGCTAGTGGCTGGGGCGGCGCTCCTCACTGATTACATTCTCACCGTTTCCGTTTCAATCGCTTCTGGAGTCGCTCAAGTCACTTCGGCTTTTCCAAGTTTATATGAGTATCGCGTTGTTTTATCGGTGGGCTTTATCTGCTTTGTGATGTTGATGAATCTGCGCGGCGTAAAAGAATCAGGCACAGCCTTTGCAATACCCACCTACTTCTTTGTCGTCTTAATGCTAATTACGGTTGGCGCGGGCATTTTCCGTTTATTTTTCACCCACACGCTCGGCACGGTAGTTGATCCGCCGGAATTAGAACTGCACGCCATTTCAAAAATTACGCCGTTTTTAATTCTCCATGCGTTTGCCAGCGGCACAACCGCGCTCACCGGCGTGGAAGCCATCTCCAACGGCATTACCGCTTTCAAAGAGCCGCGCAGTAAAAATGCCGGCGTCACCTTGATTTGGATGTCGCTGATTCTGGGCGCGTTATTTTTGGGCATCTCGTATCTCGCCAAAGAAATCGGCGTTGTGCCTTCGGAAAGCGAAACCGTAATTTCACAACTGGCGCGCACCGTTTTTATTGGACGCGGCATTTGGTATTTGTTATTGATCGCCGCCACCACCGTGATTTTGATCATGGCGGCGAACACCGCATTTGCGGATTTTCCGCGCCTCGGCGCTTTGGTGGCAAAGGACGGTTTTCTGCCGCGCCAGCTTAATTATCGCGGAAGCCGCTTGGTTTATTCGCGCGGCATTATCGCTTTGGCTGTGATCGCCTCCGTATTGCTGATCATCTTCAAAGCCAGTGTGACGCGCTTGATCCCGCTTTATGCAATCGGCGTATTTTTATCCTTCACGCTTTCGCAAGGCGGCATGGCTTTACGCTGGTATAAAATTGGAAAACTCAAACCCGGGGAAGAAAAAGTAGAACGCGGCTCCACTTTACGTTTTGTAAAAGACTGGGGCTTCAAAATGGCGGTCAATGGATTTGGCGCAGTATGTACCGCAGTGGTCGCGCTCGTCTTTGCTGTGACTAAATTCCATGACGGCGCTTGGGTGGTTTTGATCATCATCCCGGCGTTAGTGGCGGGTTTTTGGTCTATCCATCGTCACTATAACGGGCTGGCGAAAAAACTTTCTTTGGAAAACTTCGGCGTGATTCCGCCGCAGACCACCCGTCACCGAGTCATTATGCCCATTAGCGGGGTGCATCAAGGCACGCTTGCCGCGCTTCGTTACGCCAAGTTGTTATCCAATGATATTACCGCCGTGCATGTGACCATCGAACCTGAAGACGCGCAAAAAGTCCGCCAAAAATGGGAAACTTGGGGCGAAGGCGTGCGGATGGTCATGCTCGAATCGCCTTACCGTCTCTTTCTTGAACCGTTATTAGGTTACATCGCCGAAATTGAAAAACGAAAACAGCATAACGAAACGATTACGATCATTGTGCCTGAGTTTATTGCCGAAAGCCGCGTGACGGCGACGCTACATACCAACACCGCTGAACTGCTCCGCAGTCAGCTTAAACGCCAGAGCGGGATCGTCATCATCAGCGTTCCTTATCACGTCAAAGAAAACAGCGAGGGCTAGATTTAACGCCGCAGAGCTTATGCGGATGAATCTGAGCTATTCCCCAATTGTCACTTGAATCACCGCCGTATCAATGCGTTGATCGTTTCTGACAACCTGCAATTGAATCGCGTACAAGCCGCTCAAGCCTTGCGTATCCCAACTCGCCAGCGTGCCGCTTTCAACGGGCGTGCGCGCGTCTGCTCCTAATTGAATCCACTCCTGCGGATTCAAGCCCTGCCCAACTTGCACGCGGTAATAGTCAAAATCTTCGCCGGAAGCCGTGCCGATAATTTTGACTACGCCGTTCACTTCCGCAAATAATTTCGGCGCGGTGAGATTTGCATCCGGATTGGTGGGCGGCGCTTGAATTGCATCATAGGCTTCGGGAGGAATCGCCAGCCCGGCGCTGCGCGCCCAATCGCGGGCGTTTTCAGGCGCGAGGATGAAGGTGTGCGTTTCAACCAATTCCGGCGGGGTGAACACGGTTGCCAATAAACCAGTTTCTCGATTGATCGCAAATTGACGGTATAGATCGTCGGCTTGAATCGGTTCATTACCATTCAAGAAATATTCAGTCACTAAATTAGGGCATTGCTTGCTGGGCAGTAAACCGGAAGGATCGCAAACCGTGAGCGAAGTAATCCCCTGCGGAATAGACCAACCATCGCGCGGCAGGTTGCGCGAAGCGTATTGCATCAACGCATTCCATAACACCGCCGGAAAACGCGGCGTTAAGTTTGCGCCTTCGCCGCGCGCATCCGTCCACACGGCGGCGGAGAAATGCGGCGTGTACCCAATTACCCAAGCGTTTGAGCCGTCGGCAGTTTGACCGATCTTCACGCCCGCCGGACGCCCAATTTCCAAAGCGTTTAATTGCTTGCGGACTGTCGCATCGCTCAGCACGTTCGTCATCAAGTAAGCCAACTGCGGCGTCGCCACCGATTTAGATTGCGGCGTTTCCCAATTGAGCAAAACCGTATGGTCTACCGCTTCCACTTTTAAAACCGCCGCTGGCGTAAACTGCTCGTCAACTTGTTGACCAAAATAAACGCCTTGCGTCGCAAAAACGCCATACGCACCCGCCAAGTTCAACAAACTCGCTTGCGGCTCGGCTGAATCCGAAGTCAGCTTTACGCCAAAAGAATTGGCGATGTTGACCACATTTTCAAAACCCACCTGATTTTTTATAGTTTCTAACGGCGCTTGATAATCATTTGCCAGCGCGCTCCGTAAACGCATGGGACCATGATAAACGCCGTCAAAATTTTGGACGGAATTTTCAGCGGGGATATCCCATATTAAAGAAGCGGGACTCAACCCGCGCGTGAAGGCGGTGAGATAAACAAACGCATCTGCGCTGGACCCGATCCGGTGTGCGCCGACGAGGGCAGTTTCTTTGCCTTGAAGCGTTTCGCCGACCAGCGCCAAAACCTGCCCGACGCTCGGGTCTATGATTACGGCGCTGGCGGAAGAATCCGCGTAGGTGACTCCCGGCGGCAGAGAGGGTAGAAAACGCGCGGCTTCACAATTTTCTAAAGAGGGTTCGGGCGCCGCAGAGACTCGTGAGGCATAAATTTGCGTGGCACAAGAGGCTTGCGTTTGCAAATCGTAATCCAGAGTCGTGATTACGGTTAAGCCGCCGCGCTCGATGCGTTCGCGCGGGATTTGCGAATCAATTTGGGCGAGGGCAATGTTGATGAAAGCCTCCGCAGGCACGGGCGGGGAAAGCGGCGCGGGCAATATTTGGGGAGTCTCAGCGAGGGCTAAATCCAGCGCTTCGTTGCTGAGCAGTTTCTGCGCGTTCATCAAATGCAGAACTTCGCGCCCGTGTTGTAAGGCGACGCTCGGCGCGCTAAACGGATTGAGCGCGGGAGTTTGGCTCACTGCCGCGAGGATCGCCGACTCGGCGAGGGTGAGTTGGGCGGCGGGTTTTCCAAAGTAAAGTTGGGCGGCGGCTTCAACGCCGAAAGCGTAATTGCCAAAATTGGCGCTGTTGAGATACCACTCGATGATTTTTTCGCGCCCGAATTGAGCGGTGATTTGCGCGGCGAGAATCCGCTCGCGGATGGCGCGGGTGAAGCTAGGCGGTTCGTTGTATAAAATTAAATCGCTGACGAGGCGTTGCGCGAGGGTGGGATGTGATTCGGGGTTGTCGATTCCGCTGAGGGCGTAGCCGGAATGTTTCCAAAAATGCGGGTCTTGCGCGGCGATGAGCGCATTCACGAATTCCGGCGGGATGTGTTGCGGGTTTTGCGGGTTGATGGGGATGTAACGGCGCGGGGCTTCTTCAGTGGCAAAGGTATAGAGCAAATGCAAGCCGGTGCGATCGTAAATTCTAGTAGGCTGAAGCAGTAAACCGTCTGGCGGGTTGAGTAAATGCGGGAGGATTTCTACCGCGGGCAGGTTGCGCGTGATTTTGGCATAGGCTTGGGCGAGATATAAAATCGAAGCCGCCAACAAAATGGAAATCAGCATACCGCCGCTTAAAATGAAGTTTCTTTTCTTTGCGGCAGTTTTATTTTGACGAGCCAGCCTGCGGGCGCGGCGCGCGCGCAAAATAGGGATGAATTCTTGCATAGCTCAATTTTTACCACAAGCGCGAATTTTGGGTGGAGTAAAATGGGGGGAATGACGAGCTCACAATCAAAACCTAAACCCTATGAACGAATCGCCAAAATCTTTCAGATCTCAAATGAAAGCGCAAAGTATTTGCTCAACCATGCGCAAAAAAGTTTCAAGGATGAAAAACCAAGCCACGCGTTGATTTTGGAATTTGTCGAGACGCAAACGTATGAATTTATTCCCACGCCATACGATCTGGCTTTGGCGTTGAAAGAGAACGGCATTTGGGATTATGAATTAACTTCTCCGCCGCCCAAACTTGCGGACGAGGAAGACGTTTATTTTTAGACGAATAGAGACGCTATTCTTCCGGCGTTTCTATTTTTTTGTTTTGCGCGGCGCGCTTCCGATTTTTGATTTTTGAAGCCAATGCCACGAGCGGAAGCACGAGCTTTCCGTGAGGCGTAATTGCAAAAACGCCGGAATTCATGGCGCGGCGCTGGGGCCAGATTTCGTTCATGTACATTGCGGTATCCGCCGCGCCGCTATCAACCAAATCCGCCGGATAGGGAAGTTCCGAATTGGGCTTTAGCCAGCGCAGTTCATTTAAGATGCCGGGGGAGAATTTAGCGTATTGCGGATTCCAGCCGATTTTGAAGCTGAAGATGTGATTTCCCGAAGCCAGTTTGACGCTGGAGGCGATGGTTTCGTCGTTTAATTCAAGCTGAGAAAAAAGCGCTCTGTTTGAACGATTAAACTGATCCAGCATTTCTCTAAAGAAGGCAGCGTCCTTGTTGTTGCATAGTAAAGCGGTGCCGTGTTCCCGCTTCCAACCTGTATTTTCTAATTCAAGGAATTTTTCAATCACGTTTGTCGTGACAGCTTCCCCATAAAGTAAATTTGATTTAACAACGCCCGTCTCGGCTAGGCGGCGCGTTCGGCGGTTGATGGCTTTGTAAGTATTTTTACTGACTGCATCTTTAAGCTCATTGACCGTTTCAGTCGGGCGCAGAACTGCGCGCTCCCATTCTCTAAATTGTAGCCATTTCATCCGAAAGGATTCAGCCAATCTATGCTCCAGAGCGGCGAGCGACGTCCCCTGTATATGTTCTTGAATCACTAAAGCGTGCCATTTGCCATTAGGCTTGACTAGGAAAGCGAAGACGGCTTCCATAACTTCTGAAGCGCAATCCCTATCCGTCAAATAGCCGCATTGAAACGAATATTTTGTGTCAAATAATTTTAAATGCGGGAGCGGAAAATGACGCGAAAATTTGAAACAATTGAAGAAAACAACGCCGACCAATTCCGTAGAGCCGTTTGAAACTTTTTCCACAAAAAGACCGAATGCGTTTGAAGCGCCTTCCAAATGTTTGAGCGCCGGCAAAATAAAACAAGGAGAAAGGAAAGCATTGGGTTCAAGCGCGCGGCATTCCAGATCTTCCCAAGCTTGTATAGTTTTTTCGTCAAAATCAGAAAGCGTTAGTGCGCGGGCTGTAAATTTAGGCGTCATTGAGGGCGTCTCCATAAAAAAGCGGATTAGGCAAATATTTTCCGATAGTCTAATTGCTCTTTTGCTAACAGCCTGAAGAACAGTCACTGCGAACGAAGCAATCTCAACTCGCTAATTATTATAAAAGACGTCTGTGCCAGCGGGTTGAATTCTTAGAATATTTTTAATTTAAAGGCGACTGCCTCTCAAGTCCCTTGCTTGACAAATAGAATATTTGTTCTATAATCATTTTATGAACCCTCTGGATACATTAATCGAACTTTCTAACCAGATGGAATTAGAGCATGCTGAAGAATCGCGCAATTTCAACCCGCCCGCCAGCGACTCAAATGCCGATAAGCCCGCATGTTTTTCGCCCAAAGTTCCCTCTGAGTTTACGGAAAAGGAAAAGCGCGCGGCGTTCGTTCATCCGGCACAACTTCCTAACGGAAAAAAGACTGTTCTATTGAAGACTCTGCTTTCGTCCGCTTGCGAACGGGATTGTTACTACTGCCCCTTCCGCGCCGGACGGGATTTCCGCCGCGCCACATTCAAGCCAGATGAGTTTGCTGGGCTGTTCAGTAAAATGAATCAGAGTGGCATGGCTCAGGGCGTATTTCTCAGTTCCGGCATAGCCGGAGGCGGAATCCGCACGATGGATAAATTGCTCGATACGGCTGAAATCCTCCGAAAGCGGCGGAATTTTCGCGGGTATCTTCATCTAAAAATTATGCCCGGCGCGCAAAAGGCGCAAGTTTATCGCGCCATGCAATTAGCCGACCGTCTTTCTGTTAATCTTGAAGCGCCGAACACGGAGCGCCTAGCGAAATTAGCACCGCACAAAATATTCATTGAGGAATTGCTCCAACCGCTCAAATGGGTCGAAGAGATTCGCAACAGCGAACCGGCTGATAAATTCTGGAATGGGAAATATCCGTCCTCGGTCACGCAGTTTGTGGCAGGCGGTTCGGACGAAAGCGATTTGGAATTGCTCACAACCACGCACTGGCTGATGAAAAAAGTACGCCTCGCGCGCGCTTACTTTTCCGCCTTTCATCCCATCC
>JADLCG010000294.1 GCA_020847355.1 Anaerolineales bacterium
GCCCCCTTTTCGTCCAGCCCTTCATTTTGGACCAAACGAATCAGCCGTTCGCCCCCCGCCCAGCCTAAGCTAAAAGCTGGGGTGTGAATGGCAGTCAGCGGCGGGTCGAAATACTCCGCAAGCGGAATATCGTCAAAGCCAACCACGGCAATATCTTTCGGAATACGCAAACCGGCTTCCTTGATGGCTAACATGGCGCCGATCGCCACTACATCGCTCGCGACAAAAACCGCATCAGGACGCGGGCGGATATTGAGCAGTTTCAACATCGCTTCATATCCGCTTTTGGGCGTGAAGTTGCCTTCTTGTATGATTGCCGCTTTTTTAGAAATGCCGGCTTTTTTCAAGGCTTGGAGATAGCCATCGCGCCGATCGCGCGCAGAAGTGAAGAAGAGCGGCGCATTGGTGATCATGGCTATTCGTCGCCGCCCGCGCTCTATCAGATGGGCAGTGGCAGTTTCGGCTCCGGCAGAGGCGTTAATATCCACAAAAGGAATTTCACTGTTAGGGAGTTGACCCATGAGCATGATGGGGAATCCATCTTTATGCAGGCGCAAAATTTCTGGATCGTCCTCGCGGGGACCGGAAAGCAAAATGCCATCCACCAGATTTTCGCGCACAATTTTGACGTATTCGGACGGGGCATTCGGCTCAACCGGGCGCAATAAAATTTGATAGCCCATTTGCATGGCGGCTTGACTCAACCCCAGAAAGACTTGCGGCAAGAGCGCGTCCGCAAAGATTTGTTCGGGCGATTGAAAAAAGACGAAGCCCAAAGCGCGCGATTTTCCGCTGGCAAGTTTACGTCCGGCGGCGTTGGGGTGATAGTTTAGAGCGTCGGCGGCTTTGAGCACGCGCTTGCGCGTGTTTTCGCTAATGGCGGCGCCCGGCACATTGTTCAGCACAAAAGAGACCGTCGTGCGTGAGACGCCGGCTAACCGCGCTACATCCTGGCTTTTTGTGCGTTTGATCGGAGACATGATTTTCCTAACACGTGTTAGTAAAGTTTCTTCATTATACGGATTTAAGGGACGCATGTCAAGCGTCCTATTCATTTTTTTGTTATCCAGCGGCAAAGCCATGCGCAAACAATCCCGCCTCAAAAAACCATGACAACCGTCCGCAAATCCATGACAAAATACACGCCAGCCGCTCACTAACTTCTCACTTAGCAATGCTATAATCGCTCGGCGTAAAGCAAAAACTTTATAATTTTTTACCATTCGGAGGGCTTCATGCCTCAAATTCGCCAGGCAAATGCCAGCGTTTTACAAAACCGCTCCGTGATGCAATGGCTTCTTTTTTTTGCGTCGGTTGTCGCGTTTCTCATCGTCTTCGGCGGCTTCGTCCGCCTCACCCGTTCCGGTCTCTCCATCGTGGAGTGGAATCCGATCAGCGGAGCGGTTCCTCCGCTTAGTCACGCCGCTTGGGAAGAAGAATTCGCTAAATATCAGCTTACGCCTGAATTTCAGCAGATCAACTCCAACATGACCTTGAGCGAATATCAGTACATCTTCTGGATCGAATGGATTCACCGCTTCATTGCGCGGATGGCGGGGTTGATTTACGCCATTCCGGTCTTTTACTTTTTATTCAAGAAGATCATTCCATGGAAGAATTTTGGGATTTACTTCCTGATGGGCATGTTGTTCATCGCCCAAGCTTTTGCGGGCTGGATCATGGTCGCCAGCGGCTTGGTAGATCGTCCGGCAGTCAGTCATTTCAATTTGACGATTCATCTTCTGCTGGCGCTGACGCTTTTGGGTCTGGCTTGGTGGACGGCGTTAGGTCACAAATATGGTTTTCAGACGGCGGGCAAAAAAGCCAAGTGGTCTTCCGCTTCAAAAGCCGCTTTGGCGTATTTCATTCTGCTGGTTTTGCAAATCACTTACGGCGGCATGACGGCGGGCCTCAAAGCCGGTCACGTTTCCAGCACTTGGCCCCTCATGTTTGGCAAACTCATTCCGTTGAATCTGTTCAATTCATTCATCAACATATTTGAAGCGCCGCAAACGATCGTCTTCATCCATCGCTGGTTTGCTTTTGCCGTGTTAATTGCCGCGTTCTTCATTTATACAAAAGCCCGTCAGCAAAACCAACTTGACGAAATTCAAAGTGGATTGCGTTGGTTGGTGGCGGCGGTTATTTTACAAATCACGCTCGGCGTATTTACAATTTTATCTTTTGTGAATATTGTCATCGCCCTGTTACATCAAGCCACTGCCATCGGTTTATTTATATTGGGCATTTATTTCATCCACCGCCTGCGCGCAGTGGACGCAAAGGAAAAATAGATATGAAAAGAATAGTTTGGATTTTAGCCGCCGCGCTGGTTTTGATTCCCTCGTTTTCAGCGTTTGCCAAAGGAGATTTTACCTACATCACCGTCAAGGGACCGGGAGTGACCGGCGAGTTGACCATTAGCAACCCAGCCTTGATTCAAAGTTTCTTCGCCTTCGCCGATTTCTCCAAAGGCGCAGTGGACGCGCCCGCCGAACCTGGCGACGGCTATCAAGTTCTGCGCGCCTATGTCATAGATGGCAAAGAACAGCCTTTCGATTTACTTTATTATTATCCAACTACTGGGTACGTGTATTATGAAGGGCTGGCGGAAGGCTCTTCTGAATATGACAAGAAGTGGTACGTAGCGGACCCGGCGGCGAAAGCGCCGTTTCAAACCGCGCTCAGGCGGCAAGCGCAGTTGATGTGGTATCCGGCGATCCTGATCCTCGTCTTGCTGGCGGTTTTCTATTTTGCTTATCGTAAAAAAGCGCCCGCCGCTTAAAAAGATAACTCCCCAAAGTTTGAACTTTGGGGAGTTTTTCTTTACCTGCGTTATCTCAAGACAAACGTATCGGTCTTTTCATCGTAAGCGAGGATATAAGCCCGGCCTTTTTCAAAATTTACTTCGCCGGAGAAGCCTGAGCGGAAATCGTCCGAATCGTCTTTGATCAAAACTTCCACTTGATGATTTCCGGATTGGACTTCAATAAATTCCAGTGCGGCAATGCGCCCGTTGCCGCTGATACCTTTTGGTTTGAAAGTTCCTTCAAAGGCAATTTCGCCGTCAACCAACACGCGCACGCTGATTGGATAATGCGTGCCGCCAAAAATCTTTTCCGCATCTGCGCCTTCGGGCAAAACAAAGCCTTCCGGAATTGCCGCGGCTTCAATTTTGCCTTTCGCATCCACCGCCAAACGCAAAGCGGATTCGTCTGCCGCCGCCATGCCTGTAGAAATATCCAATGGCAAAGCCAGCGCAAACAAGCCGAGGAGCAAAACCGTGCCAGCCAGCCCGCCAATCAACGAAGGCATAAGTTGATTGCGGTCTTTGACCTTCGGCAAAATGGGCGCGCGCTTATTCTTTTGACCCGCTTCACTGTGTAAATCTTCGAGAAATTTCTCAACTGGCTTCGGGTCGGTTGGCGTCACTTCCAGCCAATGTAAACTGGGCGTGAGCAATGCCGGGCGTAAATGTAAACGGCTGAGAATGGAGAGCGCATCTTCGCGATAGATATTGTCATAAAAAGGCGCGGACAAAAGCGCAATATCGCGCACGCCTTCATTTTCAAGCGTTTTGATCCAATCAATATTGACCGCGCCAATGCTTGGCAAAACGACAGTGATCACGCGCGTCTGCGCATCCCATTCCGTCATGCCGACTGCGGCTTGTTCTGCATTGACGTATAACTTGGCGGGCAAGCCGCCCAAAGTTTGCGTGCGCTGGCTGGCGAACAAAACCGTCACCGCATGACCGGCTTGCATCTCCCGTTTGACTGCGCCCAGCGCCACGCCAAAGACCTGCTCGCCGTGATAACCGCCTTTTAGATGAATCGCATCCGTAGGGCAGGCGCCAACGCAAATGCCACAGGCGGTGCATTGGTCTGGGTTGATTACCGCCAGCTTCGGGTAGCCTGAATCGTCGTTACGTTCCACCATGCGAATCGCGTCATACGGACAATCCGTATAACAAAGCGTACATCCCGTGCAGAGCGGGTCGGTGATGATGGCTGGACCATCGTCTCGACCGGGAGCCAACCAGGGGAGCAGGACCATGCTTCCCGCCAGCAGGATCGCCAATCCCCAAAAGATGATATTGCCCCACATATCTGAAAGCGGCAAAAGCGCCAGATAAAAACTATCTACTGGAACTGAGTCAATTAGTTTGCTTAGGTCGGCAGGCGCGTGAAGCATAGCCGGCTTGATTAATGAAAGGACGACCAAGCCAACCAGCGCTTGCACAACCGCCCAACGCGGAGTCCACCAGCGGGCGCGCGAAAGGCGCAAGCCGTGAACATTGATGAAGAAGAAAGCAATGATCGGGACAAATAAATGCAGGAATAAAATGATGACGAAGTTTGAGAAGGTGCGCGAATCCAAATCGGTGGAGACGTACGTCAGCCCGGAATAACCCGCGATGGTGTGCATCATAAATTCGGTCATCCATTGGGCGCGTTGATCCCACACCAGCCAATAGCCAAACGTGCCGGTCAGCCAAACCATCGCCAGCATGATCCAGCCGCTCGTCCACGCCAGCCAGCGTTGCCCCCAAAAACGATCGCCGAAGAGCATTCGGCACAAATGCAGGATGATCAAGATAATCATCGCGTCTGAAGCGTAACGATGCACGCTCCGAATCAGCGAGCCATACCATGTGGAACTGATGTTAGCGACGGTAGCATACGCCGCTTCCGTCCCCGGGCGGTAAAACAAAGTGAGATACGTACCGGTCGCCAGCAAGACTACCAACATGAAGATAGTCAACGTGCCAAGGTGATGCAATGGGTTGTAATCGGACTCGGCAAAGCGGCTGATCGCGCCTTCAACGGAAATCCAGCCTTTTTCAAGCGCGCGCATAAAGCGCCGTTCAGTATAAAGTTTTTTTGACATTGATTCCTTATCGCCTATCGCTTAGTTTGAGATTTACAAATCGGCGCCGCTCAA
>JADLCG010000295.1 GCA_020847355.1 Anaerolineales bacterium
GGGTTAACTGGAAAGGCTTTCCCACTTTTTGGGCGCAAGCCGTGCGTTATACCATCGGTGAAAATTTAGATTCTGCTGTGGAATTAAATGTCAGCCCCAATGGCGAGATTCAACTCGACGCGCAAAGCCGTAGCGGCGCGTTTCTCAACGATTATCAAATCACCGCGAACATTGTCGCGCCCAACGGCGAAGCGCAAGCCGTCATATTAAATCAAATTGCGCCAGGGCGTTATGCGGGCAACTTCGCGCCCAACGAACAAGGCGTTTATCTTTTCAATTTATCGGGAAAGCAGGATGAGAATTCTCTCGCCTTTTCAGAGACGACCGGCTGGGCGCTTTCCTACTCCCCGGAATATCAGCGCCTCAACCCTAACCCAGACCTGCTCATTCGCCTCGCGGCATTATCCAACGGGAAAGTTGCTTCTGCCAACCCCGCCGATATTTTCATCCACGACCTGAAAGCCACGCGCGCCTCGCGCCCCATTTGGCAATGGCTGATATTGCTCGCCGTTCTCCTGCTCCCTTTTGACATCGCCATCCGCAGGTTGATCATCACCAAACAAGATATAAATAAAATCCGCGAGTGGGTTTTGAAACGCCTCAATCTTCAACCCGCTCAAAAACCCGAGCCGATCCAACCTGACACACGTTTGCAAGCCCTGAAAAAAGCCAAAGAAAGAACAACGCGCGAACCCGTCAATGCGGATGTATCCATGATCATTGAACAAGAAGAAACGCCGGTCGCTTCGCCGCCTTCCACGCCTACGCAAGCTGAAAATAAATCCACAACCAGCGCCTTGCTGGAAAGAAAAAGAAATACGAGAAAATGAGTAGCGGATAAAGGCTGATAAAAAGCCGCCGAAGACGGCGGCTGGAAGATGATCCACTCTTCACGCAACAATGCCGAGGCTAATTGCGCGCAATGCGGCGAAGATTGTCTTCAACGTCCATCAGAATTAACAGAACGTGGCGGATGGCTTGGATGCCCACAAAATACCACATCCCCGGCACGATGGGTTGTAATTGCCACATAATTTGCTGGGCAAAATCCGTGAAGCCGCTCAAAAACACTAATCCGCGCACAATTTGTAAAGTCATAATCCCGAGCGCTAAAACCGCCTGTCCAAGATGATAGATCAACACAATCCAGGCAAAGAGATTGGCAGTTTTTGAAAACCAGAGGATGGAACTACGGTCAAAATAAGCGCCTAGAAAGCCAGTTTGTTGTTTTGGTTGATTTTCAGTCATAAGAGCCTCCGCGCAAATTATACTCGCGGCTTTGTTATAATCGGGCAACCAGAAAAACATCGGGAGTGGGAAATGCCTCTCTTTAGCGTAACAGATTTCAGTTAAGGGCGAGGCGTTTTCATCCTCATAAAAATTATATGAAGGCTGATTCATGAATCCAGACGAAGAAAACAAACCGACCGATTTTATCCGCGAAGCCGTCAAGGAAGATTTGAAAAACGGACGCTTCAACTACGTCCGCACGCGCCTGCCGCCTGAGCCGAACGGATATTTGCACATTGGACATGTGAAGGCGTTTATGATTGATTATCTCGTTGCCAAAGAAAATGGCGGCGAGTTGGTTTTGCGTTTTGACGATACGAACCCAACCAAAGAAGAAACCGAATTTGTGGAAGCCATCGAAGACGATGCGCGTTGGCTGGGCATTGAGTGGTCGAAAGTGACATTCGCTTCGGATTATTTTGATTTGCTATACGAGTGGGCGCAGAAACTTGTGCTGGCTGGCAAAGCCTACGTGGACGATCAGACTCCTGAAGAGGTGAGCAAAAATCGCGGCACGCTCACCGAGCCTGGAAAAAATTCTCCGTTCCGCGACCGCAATGTGGAAGAAAATTTAGATTTATTGGAACGCATGAAGAACGGCGAGTTCCCGAACGGCTCGCGGATTTTGCGCGCCAAGATTGACATGGCGCACCCGAACATCAACCTGCGCGACCCGGCCATGTATCGCATTTTGCATGAACATCATCACCGCACAGGCGACAAATGGAAAATTTATCCGCTGTACGATTGGTCACACGGACAGAACGATTCGATGGAGGGCATCACCCATTCGTTATGTTCGTTGGAATACGAAGACCATCGTCCGCTGTATGAATGGTTTTTGGAACAACTTGATGTGTTCAAGCCGCGTCAGATCGAGTTTGCGCGACTCAACTTGAATTACACCGTGATGAGTAAGCGCAAACTGCGCCGCTTGGTGGAAGAAAAATTAGTGAACGGCTGGGATGATCCGCGTATGCCGACTCTGCGCGCGATGCGTCGGCGCGGCTACACAGCCGAGGCGATTTTAGATTTCATTCGCAAAGTGGGCGTAGCAAAAAATTACAGCGTTAGCGATGTTTCATTATTAGAAGCCTGCGTACGCGAAGATTTGAACAAGCATTCCTTACGGCGTATGGCTGTGATTCGTCCGCTCAAAGTGGTGATTGATAATTATCCTGACGATCTAGTCGAAGAGATGGATGCGGTCAACAACCCTGAAGATGAATCCGCTGGCACGCGCAAAGTTCCGTTCTCGAAAGTTTTATACATCGAGCAGGATGACTTCCGCGAGACGCCGCCGCCGAAATATTATCGCCTCTTCCCCGGCAACGAAGTTCGTTTACGCTATGCATACTTTATCAAATGCACGCATGTTGTGAAGAATGACGCGGGCGAAGTAGTTGAAGTCCATGCGACTTACGATCCTGAATCCAAAGGCGGCAACGCGCCTGACGGACGAAAAGTCAAATCCACGATTCATTGGGTTTCAGCCAAAGACGCGAAAGAAGCTGAAGTCCGCATGTACGATCGTTTGTTCTCAAAGGAAAACCCCGAAGAAGGCGAAGAGGGATTCTTGAATTGTTTGAATCCAAATTCGTTGGAAGTTTTGAATGGGTTTATTGAGCCTTCGCTCGCTTCGGCAGAAGTTGGCTCGCGCTTCCAATTTGAACGGCTTGGTTATTTTTGTCTGGATAAGGATTCGACGAAAGAAAAACCCGTGTTCAACTTGACGGTCAATTTGAAAGATACGTGGGCGAAGGTTGAGAAAAAAGGATAAACTTGTAATGCCCACATCCGCCGAAGCCATTCGCCAGGCGCGTGAGCGCTTCAACAGCGCCATCGCAAACAAAGACGCTGAA
This sequence comes from Anaerolineales bacterium, assembly GCA_020847355.1. GTDB lineage: Bacteria > Chloroflexota > Anaerolineae > Anaerolineales > Villigracilaceae > Villigracilis. The sequence continues at coordinate 3,153 of JADLCG010000295.1, forward strand.
ACGATTCGCGCGTTACTCGCTCCGAGTTATCACATCGTCACGGGTCGCAGTGACCAGTTTCACGGTCAAGACGAAGAAGCGAAACGCTGGGCTGGCGTTTTCGAGTCAGACCCGACGGCGATCTACATCCGCACGACGCGCGAGATCACGGTCAACGAAGCGTGGGACATTGCGGAAGAACTTGGAAACTGGCAGGGCAGTTACACACTAGCAGAAAAATTAGTAAACGCCTCAGGCGTGTACTCCGCCAAATGGCAAAAAACAAAAAATGGAAATTGGGTTTTGCAAGCTGAAGTTTTTACAACCATCGCGTTCGATGAAGGTTGTGCGCCGCCTGACGAAATTTAGTACAGCGCAAAGCGAACTTTGCAGTGCAAGTAAGGATTAATTTGAGAAAAGAAAGCGAGGCGAAATGCCCTGTAACTGTTGCGAAATGGAAAACAACACCTTTGGCGAAGACGAAGCCAAGGCAAATCTCAAAGCCTATCGCCGGCGCGGACCCGCAAAACAAACAAAACTGATCTTGGAAGCCGTGCGCTCCCTGAAGTTAAAACAAACCTCCTTACTGGATATTGGCGGCGGGATTGGAACGATTCATCACGAGTTGCTGAAAGATGTCGCCAATCAAGCCACACACATAGACGCTTCATCCGCCTACTTGAAGATTGCGACTGAAGAAGCTAAGCGTTTAGGACATGGCGAACAAGTTACATTCATTCACGCTGA
>JADLCG010000296.1 GCA_020847355.1 Anaerolineales bacterium
GCGCGAATCCCAGACATGGCGTTGGCTAAGGCGAGTCCGTAATCGTCGTGGCAATGCAAATCCATTTGACAGGGATGCAGAACCTCGCGCAACGCGGAGACGCGCTCAAACATGGTGTGCGGTTGCATGATGCCCAACGTGTCCGCAAAGCTGATGCGATCCGCGCCCGCTTCGATGGCGGCGTTGCAAATTTGAACGAGAAAATCAAACTCGGTGCGCGTCGCGTCTTCGGGCGTGTAACGGACTTTGAGTCCTAAACTTTTTGCATAGCAAATATGTTCGCGGATGATTTCAATGGCTTGTTCTGGCGTTTTGTGCAACTTCTCGTCCAAATGAATTTTGGACGTGGCGTAAAAGATGGCGACACGGTCCGCGCCGCAGGCTTTGGCGCGGTCAATGCCTGAGCGGGAGGCAATGCTATGGGCGACCACCTCAGCCCGAAGTCCGAGCGAGGCGATTTGTTCAATCGCTTTTGCCACATTTTTTGAAACAGACGGATCGCCCGCTTCGATCATCTCCACGCCCACGTCATCCAGCATTTTTGCAATGCGGGTTTTTTCCTCCACTGTGAAGTTGACGTAAGGCGTTTGTTCGCCTTCGCGCAAAGTTGTATCTAAAATTTCGAGCATGTATTTCTCCTTCGCATACAGAAATAAAAACACTTCCCGATTTTCGGGAAGTGTTGTAACGGCATACAGATAGATGCAAAGAACTATGAAGATAGTTTTTCTTTTTCTATGTTCTGATTAACCGAAACATGCCCACACCCGACAACCGAAGTTGTTGAGATGGGCTTGCGCTTTGATTTGGCTTCCATAAGAATACTTGCTTTATCTCTAAACATGATGGGGCGAATTCTAACCGCGATATGAAATATGTCAATGGTTTTTGTGTGTTGATTTTCAGTCTGGCTTTTTGTATTTGTCAGACATATTTTGCCTGATCGATAAATTCAAATAATCACTTTCAACTTTGTTGAACATAGTTTTCTTGCAAAATCTTGACACCTATCATGTTGATAGTAGAATACCGCCCAATATGTTCGCGCAGTCTGTCCGTTGTGCCCGTCGTTCAAAACTGACTTTTCTCGAAAGGTTGGATTATTTTGATTTGACAGACGGGATTCAAGATCGCCTCGAAAATGTTAATTAAAAATAACCCTCCTTTGGAGGGTTATTTTTTTATGTGGAACCAGCGAAAGGATAGATAGATGACAGCAATTTTAGCGTTAGAAGATGGAACGATTATCGAAGGTCAAGCCTTCGGCGCAAAAGCCGATGTGGTGTTTGAATTGGTCTTCAACACCAGCATGACGGGTTATCAGGAAATTCTCACCGACCCCTCGTATCGTGGACAAGGCGTTTTATTTACAGTTTCACACATCGGCAATGTGGGCATCAATTTGGAAGACGATGAATCGGCGAAGCCGCAGGTTTCGGCGGCGGTGATTCGTTCACTGAGTCCTGTCGTCTCGAATTGGCGCTCGGCGTTTTCATTATCCGATTGGCTAGCGCAACATGGAGTCCCTGGCATCAGCGGCGTGGACACGCGCTGGCTCACTCGCAAACTGCGCGATGGCGGCGTTCAAAAAGCGGCGCTCTCCACAAAAGGAACACCCGCCGAAACATTATTGCAGATGGCGCGAGCGTGGGCAGGACTCGACGGACGAGATGTGGTCAAAGAGGTGACTTGCGCGGAGCCTTATCATTGGGTGGATGATGCGGGGAGTAAGTGGGTTAAGAACGGTGCACAGTTGACAGTGGACAGTGGACGGTCTATGGTCAATCGTCCATGGTCAATCGTCGCGTATGATTTTGGGATCAAAGAAAACATCCTTCGGCATCTTTCAAGTTATGGCGCGAATGTAACCGTCGTCCCTGCGGATACGACCGCCGAAGAAGTTTTAGCATTGAAGCCCGATGGAATCTTCCTCTCCAACGGACCTGGCGACCCAGCGGGTTTGCCGTATGCGGTGCAAGCGGTCGGCGAATTAATTGCAAGCGACATTCCGATCTTTGGAATTTGCTTAGGGCATCAACTCATTGGTCGCGCATTAGGCGCGGATACGCACAAACTCAAATTTGGTCATCACGGCGCGAATCATCCCGTGCAACATCTGCCCAGCGGGAAGGTTTTAATCACGGCTCAAAATCATAACTATTGCGTCACTGAAGGGGAGTTGAATCAAGACGAAGTTGAAATCACCTACAAAAGTTTGAACGACGATTCGCTGGAAGGGTTACGGATGAAAAACAAACCCGTCTTCAGCGTGCAGTTTCATCCCGAAGCCGCTTCGGGTCCGCATGACGCGCAGGATATTTTCGCGGAATTCTTCCGCTTAATGAAGAATGCAGGAAAAATGCAGAATGATGAATGCAAAATGCAGAATACGAAATGAGGAGGTTTGCAATGGCGCATGACGTGGACTTGAAAGTCAGGACGAAAAAATTTGCTTTGCGAATTATCAAGCTTTATCAGAATCTCCCAAAATCTGGAGAAGCGCAGGTGATTGGGAAACAGGTCTTGCGTAGTGGCACATCCGTTGGGGCGCAATACCGCGAAGCCTGTCGCGCAAAATCCCCAGCAGATTTTGTGAACATGATGGGCGGCTCATTAAAAGAACTTGATGAAACCGCCTATTGGCTTGAACTTTTGGTCGAAGGTGAAATTGTTCCCGTTATAAAACTAGCAGACTTACAAAAAGAAACTGACGAGTTAATCGCAATCTTTGTCTCGTCCATCAACACCTCTAAAAGGAATCAAGGAAAATGAAGAATGCAGAATGCGGAATTTTCATTCTTCATTCTGACTTCTACATTCAAAAATTATGAAACGCACCGACATCCACACCATCCTCGTCCCTGGCTCAGGAGCCATTGTCATCGGTCAAGCCGCGGAGTTTGATTACTCTGGCACGCAAGCCGTCAAAGCCTTGAAAGCGGAAGGCTATCGCGTGGTTTTAGTTAATTCAAATCCCGCTACGATTATGACCGACCCCGAAATCGCCGACGCAACGTATATCGAACCGCTCACGCCTGAAGCGTTGGAAGCCATCATCGCGCAAGAAAAACCAGACGCCATGCTCCCCACCGTCGGCGGGCAGACGGGTTTGAACCTCGCGCTGGCATTGAGTGAAAACGGCGTACTCGAAAAATACGGCGTGCAACTCATCGGCGCGAATCTCAATGCCATCAAAGCCGCCGAAGATCGTTTGCTCTTTCGTGAAACGATGCAAAAAAATA
>JADLCG010000297.1 GCA_020847355.1 Anaerolineales bacterium
AACATGGTGATCGGCAGTTCGCGCAGTAAATTGATCAGCGTTCTGCGGGCGCGCGGATCCAACCCAGCGGAAGGTTCATCCAACACCAATAAACTGGGGCGCATGGAGAGCGTTGTGGCGATGGCGATGCGTTTCTTCTCGCCCACGCTCAAATGATGCGACAGGCGTTCGCGATAGGCGCTCATTTGCACCGCTTCTAATGCGGCTTCAACGCGCGCGCGAACTTCCATTTCCGGTAAGCCCATGTGCAAGGGACCAAAGGCAACGTCTTCAAAGACCGTCGGCGAAAAAAGCTGATCGTCTGGATTTTGAAAAACCAGCCCCACCAAAGCGCGAATTGCAGGCAAGTTCTCGCGCGTGAGGCGCTGACTGCCAATTTGCACCTCGCCCGTGCCGCTCAAAATTCCGTTCAAATGCAACATCAAAGTTGATTTTCCCGCGCCATTCGGACCGACCAGCGCGACCTTCTCGCCATGCGTCAGCTTAAATGAAACGCCATGCAAAGCGGCATGACCATCTGGATAGGCGAAACGTAAATCGCTGACTTTCAACACATCCCCGCTCTGAAGATCCACGTTCACATTTGCAAGTGTATGAGAAACAGGCATTAGAATCTTCCAATCGCTTGAAGCATAACAATAAATAAAAGTCCAAAAGCCATTACAAAATAATCGCCGGATTTTAATTCATGCGGGTTGAGCGTGTATAACCGTCCGCTATAACCGCGCGCGATCATCGCGTTATAAATGCGATCGCTTCTCTCATAGCTTCGCAAAAAAAGTTGACCGGCTAAATTGCCCGCCACTTTTGCGCGCCACAACACGCCCCCACCGGACCGATTGCCCGGCACGGCCGCCGAACGAGATTCCCGCGCCCTGAGCAGACGAAAGACTTCATCCGTCAGCACAAATAGATAACGATAAAGAAACGCGATGATGGTGGTTAGCACAGCCGGAACTTTGAGATGCTCCAGCGCGTGAATCAAATCCGGGAAGCGCGTAGTGGCGACGAGTAAAATCGCCGCCTGCACGGAAAGCCACGAGCGAATCAAAATGCTGACAAAGCGTAGCAACCCTAAATCGGTGATCGTCAAATTCCAAAAGAATAAGCGAAAGGAAACAAGCGCTTGACCGGGCATTGAAAATAAAATCGTAATCGCCACCAAAGCGAAAGGCAGGGCGATCAAAGAACGTTTGAAGGTATAACCTGCGCCAAGTTGGGAATAGTAATTGGCGGCTAATAGAAACAGCCAAGCCGCGCCAAAGGCGCTCCACGCGCCATCTGGCAAGAGCGCGTTAGACACGATGAAAATAACGGTCAGCGCCGCCTTGACGCGCGGGTCAAGGCGGTGAACCAAACTATTCTTTTCGTGATACCGATCGAACGCATCAAAGTGCATAGATCATTAAGCCTGAGGCTTCGCTTTAATTCCGCGCCCAATTAAAAAGGCAACTGCGCCAACTACCAGCGCGCCAAAAGCGCCAGCCGCAATCTTTGAGGCAGATGCGGAAGCTAGGAAGGGAACAACATAACCGGCTAAGGGTCCAGAAGCGGATTGCGCCGTATCAATAAAGCCGAGGTCCATTGCCACGCGATTCAAGCCGTCTGGATCGGCTGAAGCGAGCGGCGAAAGCGTCACGACGATTAAGGCAATCAGCCCGCCGACATAAATCCAAGCGCGGCTTCCCTTCGCGGATTCTGAGCCTGCGGCAAGCAAATCGGGGCGGGTTTGTAAAATAAAAGTCACCGCAGAAACGGTGATCAAGGCTTCGCCCAATCCAATTAAAGCATGAACGCCAAGCATCGCCGGAACGACCACTTTCAAATCCGAAGCGCCGCTGAGCCAAAGTTCTAAGGAAGTGAGCAATGCGCCAGCCATCACCGAGAGCCAAGCTGAAACGCCAATCACGCTAAGCTTTATGGGTTTAGCTTGGTTAAGCGCAAAACGATAAAAGCCGTAACCAATGGCGGCTGTCACCAACCCCATATTGAGCAAGTTCGCGCCCATCACCACCAAGCCGCCGTCTTGAAAAAGCAAAGCCTGCGTAGCGATGACGGCAGTCATTACCAGCATCCCCGCCCATGGACCAAGCACAATTGCCGCCAGCGCTCCGCCCAATAAATGACCGGACGTGCCGCCCGCCACCGGGAAGTTGATCATCTGCGCGGCGAAGATGAATGCCGCCATCACGCCCATCAAGGGGATTTGTTTTTCGCCCAAAGATTTGTTCGTCTTTGAAATGGCCAGCCCAATCACAGCCGCCGAGATAACCCAACAAATTATAGAAATCATCAGGCTGAGAAAGCCGTCTGGAATGTGCATAGGGGGTGGGGAATAGTGCATGATTTAGCTCCTTATTGACAATTTGAACAAATACCAAAAAAGTTAATATGCCGATCCGTTATTTTATAACCGCTAAAAGATTCGAGCTTTTGATACATTTTTTCGACAATCTGATGATCTACCTCCAATTCTTTACCGCAATGCCGACAAACCAAATGATGATGCGCATGGCGGGTAACTTCATATACAAAACGTCCGTTGCCAATTTGCGCCGAGTGGATCAAGCCATTTTCGGCGAGAAATTCTAAAGTGCGATAAACCGTAGGTTCGGTGAGGCTGGTTAACTGTTTACGCGCGCGTGCATAAACTTCAATAGGCGTGAGATGTTTGCCGGAATGACACAGCGTATGCAAAATGGCGTGTCTTTGCGGGGTCATCCGATAGCCGCGCGCGCGCAGTTGCGGAGCGTATGCTTCTGAGCAGGACATGCTTCTTTTCCTTATTGCAAGAAGTTACAACAATATACATACAGAATATCACATTTGATTATTTCTTACCTTATTTAAATTGATGCAGGTTATTTTTACGGCTCCCAAACGTAGTGGACGAGCGCCGCGATATAAAATTTGCCCGCAGAGTTTTCAATGCCCACGCCCCAAGTCTGCCAGTTGAGCCCGCCAAATTCGTCAGTCCCGGGGTAATGCACGGAGTAGTAATCCAAATATGGATAGGGCCAGTCGAGAACGTAGGTTGCGCCGCCGGATTCAAGTTGATTGCAATTCAATTGGGCTTGCGGCGTGAAGACGATTTGTAAACTCGGCAAGACCACATCTTGAAATGAGCCGATAGTCGCTTCGCCGCTCCCAAAAGAAATTCCCCAATCCGCTTGGTAGGTCGTTTCAAAGATAAATTTTGCGTGTTCCGCGTCATAATTGACCGCCTTGCCGTTGCGATAGAAAAGCACATCCATGCCGCGCGTTGGCGAAACGAGCGAGGAGAGCCATGCGCCGTCCTTGGCGGCGATGGCGTTGGTCAAAGCGGCGATTGTTTCTTTTGCGCGCGGGTCGTTGCAAAAGGAAAGCGGCGCTGGGGTTGACGTGGGCGCGGGGGGCAATGTCGGGGTTGGCGGCTCTAGCGGCGCGGGAGTGGCGGAAAACTCTACGGCAGTAGTCCAGGTTGGTTGGGGAGAATCAGCAATCAGGGCGGTGGGAAGCGGAACTTGATCCACTGGGGTTGAGCAGGCGGTTAACGTCAAAAGTATCAGCAGGGTAATTTTCGATTTCATTGTATGCCTTTCGAGAAAATAAAAAACTGACGAGAGTTTCGTCAGTTTGATTATATCGTTTGCGTTAAGTTTAATTTGCTTCGCCGAAAAGAATGACGACGATGTGTTGATTGAGAAATTTAGGGCGGGCTTTTTCTTCCGGAACGATTTGCCCTAAAGTGTAGCCGCCGGCTATTGGAATTTTATCGCCGAGAATTTCCTGGACTGCGGCGACTTCTGCGCCCGGGTGGGCTTTGAGTAACATTTGCCAGGCAACATCCACTAAGACGAGGGCGAGCGCTGGTTTGGCGTTGCCTAATTTTTTCAATGCATCTTGGGCGGCATGTCTGGCGGCGTTCTCGCAAGTTGCCAAGCTACCCACCAGCAGATATGCGTCAATGCCGTCACGGATGGTGGCGTTCATACGGAAACTTCCGTCGGCTTCTACGCGAATGGGCGCGCGGATGACGAGGTCTTCGCCTTGTTCCACGCCGAGCGGATAAAGCCGAGCAAGGTGACTCAATGGCGGGAATGCCCAATCTCGCGGCGGGTAGCCGAATAGTTCAGAATAGGATTCGGAAGCGGGGCGGCCATCTAATGTGCGAAGCCAGAAGCCGCGCGCGCGCGTCACGCGAAATTGTTTGCCAATCGGACTCCAGCCGTGATCGTAGCCGACAGCCATGACAAGGTTGCCGCGCAGAAATGCGGCAGAGAGCGCGCCTGCGCCATTTTGTTTTCCGGCAAGTTGATAGGCATTGCCGGTATGCAAATCTCCGCTGGCAAGCGCGCCAACGAGTTGATTAGATTGAATCGGCACGGCTCCGCAAAATTGTTCAGCGTCGCCGTTGAAACCATCGCCAAAGCAAAGGATGGATTGCGGATCAACGTGCAGGTGAATTTGTTGGTTCAACTTTGCGCCGGTCTCGCGTCCGGATTGAGCATAGCCTGGATACCATTGCGCCTCAGCTTGAAAATCTCCGCTCAAAGCGGCGACCACTACCGAATGCGCATGTTGACCTTTATCGGTGAGTCCGGCGGGCGAGCTAAAGCCGATCAAAGGCGAATCGCCAAATAGGCTCGCCACGCCGCTGGAGACTTCGCGGGCTTGATATTGATGCGAAGCGATGACAATGCCCAACGCGGGCGAATTTGCGCCCAGCGCATTGAGCGCCTGATGCGCGGCTTGCAAGCCCGCTTCGCGCCCATCTAACGCTTGGGCAAAACCAACAGAACCAATCATAGTCATAAGCTGACTTATTCCCCTTCCGCAACTGGGATGGTAAAGTGGAAAGTTGTGCCGCGGCGGTATTCGCTTTCAAACCAAATTTTGCCGCCTTGCATTTCCACCAAGCTTTTGGTGATGTTCAGCCCCAAACCTGTGCCGGGTGATTCGCGGGCTTTAGGATCGTCTGAACGGAAAAACTTTTGGAAGATTTTTTCTTTATCTTCTTCGGTCATACCCAAGCCGTCATCCTTGACCCACAGATGCACTACTTTAGGAGCGCCTTCCGCATCCCAATGATTTTCGGTCTCTTGCGCGCCAATTTGGATCTGACCGCTTTCCGGCGTATATTTATAGGCGTTGCTCACTAGGTTGGTTAACACTTGAATAGCGCGAATGCGGTCCGTCCAGACGGCGGGCAGTTTTTCAGGCAGAGCCAGTTCGAGCGTTTGCTTTTTATCTTCCACTTGCCGCTTAATTGAACGCACCACGTCATCCACAATTTCGATGATGGTGGTGGCTTTGAAATCGAGACGCAAGCGCCCGGCTTCAATTTTAGAGTTGTCGTTCAAGTCAGAAACCAAGGTGGACATGCGCTCCACGTTGGATTTGATGGTCTGCAGGAAGTTGGTCTGCATATCGTTGATCTGCCCCACTGCGCCGCCCGCTAATAATTCCGTGTAGCCTTTGATGGAAGTCATCGGGTTTTTGAGTTCGTGCGCCACAAAAGAGACGAAGTCACTTTTAGCAACATTAGCGCGTTGGACTTCGCCGTAGAGTTGGGCGTTGGAAATAGCAATTGCGGCGTGGTCGGTGAGGCGCGCAAGGAAGGACATATCCACCAACGAATCGCTGACGCTTTCAAGGTGAAGCAAGCCAATCACGGCGGTTTCGCGGCGAATAGGGATCACCATTTGGGTGTGCGCGAGCGGGAAGAGTTTATCTTTTGTATCGGCGACGGATACGCGTTGCGGAACGCCGGTCTCTATAACCTCTAACATCGTGGGAATCGTGATGCTCAGCAGTTGATCCGAAACGCCGATGGATTTTTCATCAAGCCCTTGCTGAGACATGACGCGCAGTTTATTCTCTTCAACCATGCCAATCAGCCCGGCTTCCGCTTGGGATTGACGCAACGCCCAATCCAGCGTGATCCGCATGGCGCGATCCATTTCCAAGCTGGCGTTGAGCTCGCGGTCAATGCGTTGCATGACTGATAGCTCTTCCACGCGCGCATTGAGTTCTTGATCGGTCAAGGTATAGAGGCGCGCATTTTCAATCGCCACAGCGGCTTGACCGGCAAAAGCGGTCAGCAGAGTTTGATCGTCATTCACGAAAGGCAATCCATCGCGGCGGTTGATGACTTCAACCACGCCGATCACATGATCTTTGACTTGAAGCGGAACCGCCATTAACGAGCGGCTGACGAAGCCAGTTTGCTGATCAATGCCTTCAAACCGATTTTTATTATGTTCTTCATTTTCAATGACCGGCGCGCGCAGTTGCACCGCGCGCCCAACGATACCTGTGCCAGCCGGCAAGCGCTGACCAATGAGATTCGTGGCGACTGGTCCTACCGTCACTCTGAAAACCAATTCGTCGGTTTGATCGTCCACGAGGAAGAGGCTCCCCGCTTCGCAGTTCAAAATTCCAACGGCGTTTTCAAGGATGTTTTGTAGAAGCGGGTCAAGTTCCAGCGTTCCGGTAAGTTGGCGCGTAATTTCGTTGAGGGTGGTTAATTGGCGGGCGCGTTGTTGGCTTTCTTCCAAGAGACGGGCTTTGACGATTGCGCCGGCAGTTTGGTCGGCAATAGCTTGCAAGAGTTCCAACTGTCCGCGTGTGTAAACCGTTCCGCCGTCACGACTGCCAATGCTCAATGCGCCAATCGATTCGGCGCCAGCGTTGAGCGGCACGCCCATCCAAGCAAAGGCGCTTTCTAAAACTGCCGTCACGTTGCGCGCCTGACATTCGCGGCGGTAGTCTTGCGTCATCAACGGGCGGCTTTTGCGAATCACTTCAGGGGCTAAGCCCATGCCAATTGCAAAGGGGATATTCTCGCGGCTGGGAATGCGTTCGTTATTTTCCACGCAGAAGCCGTAATAATAGTAATCGCTATTCTTATCATAGAGCGTGATGTGCAAATGCGAGGTCGGGATAATTTGGGCGGTTTGAGCGTAAATCAATTCGAGAACGTCGTCAAAAGTCAAGGTGACGTTCACGCCCTGCGAAACGCGCGTCAGCGCGTTCATCTCTTGAATGCGGCGTTCAAGATGCGAAATGGTTTGAACGCGCTCCATGGCGATTGAGGCTTGGTCGCAAATGGTTTCTAAAAATTTTAGCTCAATCGGCGTGTAGGGTCGCCCGGAAAGGCGCGAGCCAAGCGCAATCCATCCAACCGGACGTTCTTTGCCGGGCAAAGCAATGAATAAACGCGCGCCTAACAAAGCCAACCGAGATTGTTCAGCTTGAAGCGCGGTTGGGAGCGCGGCGGCGTTATCCAAATACAACGGCAAATGTTCGCTCTGGAAATAGCGCGCCAACGGACTGGAAGCAGAGAAACGAATATCGGTAGTGGGCTGACGGTTTTCATCCGGAAGCGCGTAATACAAATCGTTAATCGTATCGTAGGCGTAGGCGTGGATGCGGCTGGGGTTGAGGGTTGAGAGGATCGTCGTCCGTATGATTGCGCTGATCAAGTTTAAGTCCAGCGCAGAAGAAAGTTGATGCGAAAAATCCTCTAGCTGTTCTCCCAAAATCCGCTCGCTTCGGAAAAAGCGCGTGTCAATCAAGGCTTGTAGTTTGGCGCGGACAGGGTCAAAGAAGATTACGCAGAGGAAAATAAAAACGCCGACTAGTAAAGCGCTATTCGGTAAAGCCGGGGCGTAGAAGATGCCAATCGCCGTGACGAACAAGGCATATCCGAAAATCACCAGCGCCGCAAAAAGGCTATATAGAATACCGCGGCGAATGATCTCATCGGCGCGCGCAAACTTGAAGCGCAAAATCACATAGCCCATCACAATCGGCAGGATCACGACCGGCAGAAAAAGATAAGGCGAAAATCCAGTACTTCTGACGGACGCGATAATCAACCAAATGCCGATGGGCGTAAATGAAAACAACGCGCCCCATAAAATAGTGCGCGATTGCACCTTAACCACGGGAGATTGCGCGTAAAACGCATAGTAAACGTTCGCGCCAATATAGATCAACATGCCTAGCACTAGGAACAAATAGATATTTGCCCAATCAACGATATAAGCGGTTGGGTTATTGAAGTTGTAAAGGTCAGGAAGGGCTATGCCAACCAAAATGACTGCCACCAGCATACCGCTCCATCGTAGATATGGATGGTTAACGATCAACGGCGGTTCTTGCGGAAAAGACGCCGCCAGAGCGATAATTGCCCCGCCCGCAGTAGCGCAAGCGACCATCCAAACTATCGTAAATTGATGCGTGGTCGAGATGTTGAAATATAAGCCGGTAGCCAGCGCCAAAGATGAAGTGAAAACCGAAAAAGCCCGCCCAGCAGGTTCGCTTCTGCGCAAGCCAAAAATCCAAAAGCTAATTAATAAAAAGACGGCGCTGATAAATAAGGGGATTAAGAAATATAAGGTAATGCTATTCGTCGGGAATGGATGCAAGAGGATATTAAGCTCTTGCGTTTCGCCGCTCTTAAATTTCACGGTGATGGGAATAGTATCTCCCGGCACAAAGCCGTTGAACTCCATCACGTTTTTCACGTCTTTATAACTATGCACGGGCGTGTGATTGACTTCAAGCAGTTGATCGCCGCTGACAACTTTCTGGTTGAACGCCCAAGCCGGGTCGTCTGGGCCGCTATCGTTGAAAATCAAAGTCTGTTCATAAAATACGCCGATAAACGGTTCATTAATCCAACGCGCCGCAAAGAAAACGCCAGCCAGCACGCAGAGAAAAGCCCCCACTTGATAAAACAGCACAAGCCATTGCAACCCCTGCGAGAGTATTGAGGCGGGTCGAAACAAATGTTGAATATTAGCCCGTGTGGCGCTTTGGGTGGTTGCCATGCAGTAAATTTTACTCTACATCTCTTTAAGTAGTATATGGTACTTTCATAACAAAGCTCAAAACTGAGGTCTCTTTTCAAAATTGAAAAGAAAATCCTCGGAAAATTTTCCGAGGATGAAATTTAGACCACGCTTTCCGCCACCGTTTTCCCATACGCCAATAAAGCCTTGACCATCTCCGGCGTGCGCCCTTCGGCGTAGACGCGCAAAACTGGCTCCGTGCCGGAAGGGCGAATGAGAAGCCACGAATCGTCAGCCATAATATATTTCACGCCGTCGCGTTGACTCACTTCCGCAACCTTTTGCGCGCCAATTTCAGCGGGCGCTTGCTTGGTGAGGAATTCCGTCATCTCCGCTTTGGCAACCGGACGACTCAAGCGCAAGTCCACGCGTTCATACAAAGCGGGACCTACGTCTTCGAGCAGGTCATTGACCAATTCAAGCAAAGATTTTTTCGATTCGGCGATCATCTCCACGAGCAGTAAACCCATAATGGGACCGTCGCCTTCGGGAATATGCCCCTTGAAAGAAATGCCGCCCGATTCTTCCCCGCCGATCAACACGTCTTCCTTCATCATATAATCCGCAATATGATTAAACCCAACCGGCGTTTCATGCAGGGTTAACCCATAACGCTTAGCAAGGCGGTCAATCATGCGGGTCGTGGAAACCGTCCGCACCACCGAGCCTGTCCAGCCGCGTTTTTCCACTAAATATTTCAAAGCTAGCGCCATAATTTTATGCGGGTCCACAAAATTACCGCGTTCATCCATCGCGCCAATCCGGTCGGCGTCGCCGTCTGTAACGATGCCAAAATTACCCAAACCGGAACTAACCGCCGAGGATAAAGCGCCGAGGTTCTTCGCAATCGGTTCGGGGTGAACGCCGCCAAAGCCGGGATTCATCTCACTGCGGATTTCATAAATTTCGCAACCTGTGCCCTGTAAAAAGGATTTGATCACGCCCCTCCCGGACCCGTACATGGCGTCCACAACGAAGCGCTGTGGGTTTTCAGCGATGACATCCGTGCGAATTAATTTATTGAGATGTTCAAAATAAGCAGGCAAAGGGTTAAAGCGCTGAATCAAATTCAACTCGCGGGCTTTTTTGAAATCCATCAAGTTAGGACCGCGCGCCTGTTCTTCATTATCGTTGATATAAACTTCCACGCGGCGACATTGCTCCGAAAGCGCCGAGCCGCCAAACGCGCCCTTCAATTTTACGCCGTTGTAACGCGGCGCATTATGCGAGGCGGTGATCATCACGCCGGCAATGGCGTGATGATTTTTGACTGCGTATGAAATTGCCGGGGTCGGCGAATCCGCTTGGGCGAGAAGCACCGTAAAGCCATTGGCGGCAAGCACGCGAGCCACTTCCCCAGCGAAGCGGTCAGAGAGAAAGCGCGTATCATAGCCGATCACAATTTTATTTTTATCTGTGACGCTGGAGCGATCCCAATGCTCGGAAGCGACTGCATCCGCAATGGCTTGGGCGACGATCCGTAAATTATCGAACGTGAAAGTATCCGAGATGACAGCCCGCCAGCCGTCTGTGCCGAAGTGAATAGGCATAATTTCTCCTTATTTTATGATTCTGATTTTATGGAGCGGGGGTAATGCCAACGGAAGGCGTAACGGTTGGCGCGAAGTTTGGCTCAGGCGTGGAATAGGTTACGACTGATTCGAGAAGCCAGCCTTCAATGCGTTGATTGTTGCGCGTGACGAACACGTGAATCCAGGTAACGCCGTTGACGATTTTGAAATCGGGATAAATATCTACAAATGTGCCGTTATCTAAAGTCATCAAGTATTTTCCATTGGGCGTTTGGCGCAGGTTCGCGCCGCCGCCTTCGTTGGCGCTGATCTTTCCGCTGATCGGTTGAATTTCCAGCGTGAGCGTAACGGTCGGCGTTTCAGAAGCGGGCAGGGTGATGGTTAAAGTCAATGGGACCGGCGTGACGGATGGCGGAGTCGCCGTAGGCGTGACTGCACTTGTAGCGGTGGAAGAGGCTGTCGGCGTGGGCGATTCGATCTTTGGCGTAGGCGTGACGGTTGTGGTTTGCGCTTGAGTTTGAGTCTGTGTGGGGGTAGGAGAAGGCGTGGGGCTGGCTACCAAGCTCAAGGTCGAAGTTGGAAGCGCCGCTGGTTGAGTCGGCAAATTGGTGGGCGTGAATTGAGTCACAACTGTTTGGCTGGCAGAACCACTGCCCGGATTCATCAAAAAGATCAGCGTCGCCGCGAAAATAATCAAGCCGATGCCGCTAAAAGCGTAACCGCCGGCAGTGGGACGAATGCGCATGGCGAAGAGCGTGAACAAACCGAACACGCTGGCGAAAGCGACATGCACAATCGCGACGAAAATTCCCTGGGGCCAAACGCCGGGCAAGCCTGCGCCCAACC
>JADLCG010000298.1 GCA_020847355.1 Anaerolineales bacterium
ACTTGGACATATCCGCGACTGCGCTCAAAGTAGCGTCATTCGGGCTGGAGAACGTATAAGTTGAGGACGCTCCAACTGCGCCAGCGTATGTGATTGTCGCGCTCGCTCCGGCTTTGAGTTGGAAGGTAGCGGTCTTGACTACTGCGCCTTTATCGTCCTTGATTTCATAGGTGTATGGCGTAGCCATATCCGTGCCGCTGGTGTTGGTGACAACGAACGAAGCCTCGCCTAAGTTTGAAGTACAACTTCCGACAACTGTGATAGTCGGCAGAACAGGCACACACTTAGACATATCCGCGACTGCGCTCAAGGAAGCGTCATTCGGGCTGGAGAAGGTATAGGTCGAGGACGCTCCAACTGCGCCAGCGTATGTGATTGTCGTACTCGCTCCGGCTTTGAGTTGGAAGGTAGCGGTCTTGACTACCGCGCCTTTATCATCTTTGATTTCATAAGTGTATGGCGTAGCCATATCCGTGCCGCTGGTGTTGGTGACGACAAATGAAGCCTCGCCTAAGTTTGAAGTACAGCTTCCGGCAACTGTGATAGTCGGCAGAACAGGCACACACTTAGACATATCCGCGACTACGTTCAGCGTCGCATCGTTCGGGCTGGAGAAGGTGTAGGTCGAGGACGCTCCAACCGCGCCAGCGTATGTGATTGTCGTACTCGCTCCGGCTTTGAGTTGGAAGGTGGCAGTCTTGACTACCGCGCCTTTATCGTCCTTGATTTCATAGGTGTATGGCGTAGCCATATCCGTGCCGCTGGTGTTGGTGACGACAAATGAAGCCTCGCCTAAGTTTGAAGTACAAGCGCCGCTGACTGTGAACGTGGGGGCGGGCGTGTTGGTTGGGGTAAAGGTAGCCGTTGGCGTTAGCGTAGAGGTAGAGGTGGGCGTATTGGTTGACGTGAATGTAGCCGTTGGCGTGAATGTAAAGGTAGCCGTATTGGTAATCGTCGCCGTGGGAATAGGCGTGTTGGTTGGGCGCGGCGCGCAGTTGCCGGAGACGCTCAGAGTTACAGAAGTTAGTACGTCTGTCCGGTAAGTGACTGTCATCGTCGCATAGCCCAGCCCATTAATTGTGGTCGAGCCGCCAGAGGCTAAATTCACCGCGCCGGAAGACGGATTACCGCTGGTATCGGCGGACAAAGAGTATGAGCCATTGCTCACTGTGCCAGAGATATTGGTGATCACAAATCGAGCCGTTGTATTGGCGTTACAGTAAACTTCCAAATCTAGCTGACCGTCTAAAATTTGCGTTGTCGCCGTGGCGGACGGAGTGTAAGTGATCGTCGGCGTATTTGAGGGCGTATAAGTCAATGAAGGCGTAAAAGTAGAAGACGGCGTATAAGTGAGCGTCTTGGTGAAAGTTGCCGTCTTAGTAGGCGTGATGGTCCGCGTGGGCGTGATGGTGCGCGTCGGCGTAATGGTTCGCGTTGAAGTAGGCGTTCGCGTATTTGTCGCCGTGCGCGTTAATGAAGGTGTGTAAGTGATCGAGGGCGTATACGTCAAAGACGGTGTATAAGTCAAAGAGGGCGTGTAAGTAATAGACGGGGTATAAGTAATTGACGGAGTGTAGGTAATGGACGGAGTGTAAGTTGGCGTCCTTGTAGGCGTCGGCGTTCGCGTCAAAGTTGGGGTTCGCGTGTTGCTGGCAGTTGGGGTCACAGACGGGGTATTTGTAATCGTCGGCGTGCTGGATGGAATACTCGTAGGCAAGCCGATACAAGTCCCAGTTGCGGAAAGATTGACCACTGCAAAAGTAGAAGTTGAATAAGTCACCGTAACGGTAGCGTTTCCAGAATGGTTGCCTAAATCTAGCGCGCCCCCGCTACTTAACTGAAACGATACGGGTCCAGTCACCCCTTTTGAAGGATCATTGATTGTATAACTGCCGCTGGTCAGCATATCGCCGCCAACATTTCTAATTTTGAAGTGAGCGGTTAAATCATTATTACAAGCCACGCTTAAACCAAGATCAGGCTCGTTGACAGCCACAGTTGTATTCGTCGGTAAAAGCGTATTGGTTGCGGTCAGCGTGGCTGTTGGAGCTACTGTATTCGTCGCTACGTTGGTTGCGGTCGGCGTGCTTGATGGGACAGATAAAATAGATGGATTTTGCGTCGTTGGCGTCGCGGAGCTACTAGCGCTTGTCGCCGCCGATGCGCTGGTTGGAGTAACGGTGAAGGTCGGAGTAAATGTGGGCGTGGCGGAGTTAACTACAGCCGCCGCGACTGTGCTGGATGCCGCAGGCGCTGTACTGGATGCCACAGGGGCGCTTGAAGAAGCAGTTGTCGCAGTGGCGGCAGGCGGATCAGTTGGCGCCGGCGGGTTAGTGGCGGCAGGCGCATCCGT
This sequence comes from Anaerolineales bacterium, assembly GCA_020847355.1. GTDB lineage: Bacteria > Chloroflexota > Anaerolineae > Anaerolineales > Villigracilaceae > Villigracilis. Next base: position 2,354 of record JADLCG010000298.1, read on the forward strand.
TGGCGCAGGCGGATTGGTAGGCGCAGGTGCATCCGTTGGCGGGGGCGGGTTGGTTGGCGCAGGCGGATCGGTTGGAATAACTGGCGCGTCAGTTGGAGGGGGCGGTTCTTGTTGTTGAGGAGCTTCTGTGGCATCCGCGCCACCAGCGCCCGCTAAAAACTCTCCAGGCGTACATGCGGCTAAGATAAGCGAAACAGCCACAATAACGGAAAAAAATTTCATAAATCTGACAGTTCTTTTTTGTTTCATAAGAAGCCTCAATACGATCCTATAAAAGATTGTGATAGAAATCACCAAGCGTGCGTTTATTTATTTAGTCATGGTCTTAGTAGTAAAATAAATACAAAAAGGGTTGAGTTTTTGATTTTTAGTAAATACACAAATCAGAAACCCAATTTTGCAATCTTACCCTACTGTATATATAATAGAGGCAAGGCTATATTTTTTTTACAAATTAAATGATAAGGAAGTACAAATTTATGCTGAACTCGAAAATTTTATCACATCGCTTTCTCATTTTTAGCTTGATCTTCGTTTTTATTGTATCTGGTTGTCAGCCTAAAAGCGAGGCGACTGAACAGCCAACCGAAAGCGCCGCCACGCCTAGCGCCGTTCCGGCAACTGAAAGCTCCCCCGCTTCGACAAACGCTATCAGCAAAACTATTTTCTTAGACCCAGCTATCGCGCAGGATGAAGATTCGCTGAAACTCGCTCAATATCTCTACACCGGCTTGGTGACTTTAGACGCCAGCGGTCAGCCGCAACCCGGCATCGCCGAATCTTGGATTATTTCAGACGATGAGTTGGACTATATTTTCACGCTCCGCTCAGGCGCGACCTTCAGCGACGGGACTTTAATTACCCCGGACGTTGTCGTCAACAATTTCAACCGCTGGTTTGACCCGCAAAATAGTTTGCACGGAGATGCAGATTACAAAGCTTGGCAAACTACCTTCCTCGGCTTCCTCGGCGAAAAAGATGAAAACAACCGCACAAAATCAATCGTTGATGGGATTCAAAAAGTAGATTCGCATACTGTGTTATTGCACCTTAGCCGTAAAGAAGCCAACGTCCTAACTTGGCTGGCGAACCCGGCTTTTTCAATTTTAGATACCCAAGCCATCGCCGCCGGCGGCTACGGGAAGCCAGGCGCCGCCGTAATTTCAAGCGGACCGTACATCGTTTCCGCGTGGACGGAGACAGGCTTAACGCTCAGCCCCAACCCAAAATATTGGGGAACCATCCCCACCGGCGACTTAAACTTTAGCTGGAAGGAATAAATCAATTTAAGCGAAAACCGCTCAAGAAATTTTCTTGAGCGGTTTTTTTATTTCTTTTCCTGTAGCAATTCATACAAAGGAATTGGCGCGCTTTTCCCCTTCAATGAAATTTCGCCAAGCGGCGCACATTCATATTTTTCTTCAATGGCGCGTTGAATGGTTTCAGAAATATATATTTTATTTTTATCGGCTTTGTTCATAATCCGCGCCGTGGTATTAACCGTATCGCCCAGCACGTTATATTCGCGTCTGCCGCGCGGATCGCCAATTTCGGCGACGAACGCCGGACCCGTGTTAATGCCAATTTGACAATAGACATCCGGCTGAATTCCCCCGATCGTCGGCGGTTTAATCTTCATCACAATCTCGCGGATCGCCAACGCGGCAGAAGCCGCGCGCGCTTCGTCATTGGTGTGCGCATTCGGCACGCCGAAGAAAATAACAATATCCGAACCGGAAAGGTGATACGTCACCTTCTTCAACACTCCCCCGCGCGATTCCACCGCCGCGTTGATCAATGAAAACGCGCGCGAAAAATGCGAAGCAAGTTTTAACTCTTCGCCCGGCAAAGCTCGGTCTGCCGATTCGGGCAAGCCGATGAAATTAACAAACATAATCGTAGGGATCGGAAAATCCGGCGGTATCTTACGGTCTGCGGCGCTTTCGACCAGCAAAGAAAGAATCGGCGCAGGAATAAAACTCGCCATCGGCTCAATCGAATTTAAGAGGTCTGAAATTTCGCGCAAGACTTCCTGTTTATCTCTGGTTAGCAACACGCCGCTGGCTTGTCTGCGGCTAATTGGCGTAATTTCATAATCGCCCAATTCTTCTTTCAAATCATCCAAAACCAGCATGTAGTGCGCGCCCGCGTCTTTGCCTTCTTCAACAAACTCGGCGCCTTCTTCAAAATTAAATCTTTGGGCTACCTGCGCGTAAGCGGCTGGCGATAAATTCACGCGCTCATTCCGCCCATTGCTTTCGGTTAATTTAGCTCTTTGCACGTCTCGTCCAAGAAGCACATGCTCCATGCGGCGCGGCGTGCCGATATCGGCAGTTAAAAATCTGCCGGAGTGAATCCCAATGCGCATTTTCAGGTTGACAACGCCGGAAGGCGTTTGAATTTCCGCAAAGTCTTTCATGGCTCTTTGCATTCTTAACGCGGCGCGCACAGCCTTGAAAGTATCGTCTTTCTTTTCAGTTTGATTCCAAACGATGAGGAGCGCGTCGCCGGTGAATTCGACAAGTTCGCCCCCGGACTTGCTGACGATTGCCAGCATCGTCGAGAAATATTTGTTTAGCTGAGAGAGTAGATCGCCGGCGCCAGCGCGCCCTTTGGCGGCGTTGGCTTCCATAAGTTTGGTAAAACCCGCCAGATCGGTGAACATCATTGTGCCGTATTGCCAAGCCGGCTCGACCACCCCAGGCTTGAGCGATTTAACTTCAATCTGCCGCGAGATGTAATCGTGCAATGTCCTTTGAAGCGTACGCAAATGCTTGTAAACATCCACCATAATATCCACAGAAGGATTTCCCCACATGGAAGCGTACATCTCCGCGGGGAGCAGATATCTCAAACGCGACTCAATCGTCGTTAGTGGAGATTCAGGAAGCATGGCGCGATTATACTTGAATCAAGATTGTTATTGAGAGATCCACAGCGGTTCGCCATCCAGCGCAGGCAAATTGGTTAGCCGTAAAAATTCGTTGGTGGCGATGTTGGCAAGGTAAATTTCCATATCGCCATTGACTTGCGCTTGAAAGGCGATGTGCGTGCCGTCTAAAGACCAAGTGGGCGTATCCAGCGGCGTGACTCCGGCGGAATATAGTTGGGCAAGAGAATTATCCGCAAGGTTGAAGATATCTATGCCGTGCGTGGCTTGTTGTTTGGCGCTGACCGCCAAACGCGAACCATCTGGCGACCAAACGGGGGCGCTATATTCTGAAGGCGCGGTTGTGAGGCATCTGCTATTCAGCCCGTCTCGACCAATGACGCAGACGTTGGATAAGCCGTCTGAATATGTTTTATAGGCGATCATGCTTCCGTTTGGCGACCAAGCTGGGGCGGAGTCCGGGGCGATGTTTGTCGTCAAAGTGGAGATGTTGCCGCTGGGCGTCAAGAGGAGAATATCTGCGTTGCCGAAGCGATTGCTGACAAATGCGATTTCATCCGAGACAGGCGACCAGACGGGGTTGCTATCGCCAGAGGGGTCGTTGGTCAAGCGCGTCAGGTTGGAGCCATCTACATTGACGACATAAATTTCAAAGTTGCCGTCGCGGAAGGATTCAAAAGCCAGGCGCCTGCCATCCGGCGACCAAGTGGGCGCTGAATCTTTTTCCGGCGCGTTGGTAATTTGCGTAACGTTGCGCGAGAGCAAATCAAGCACGTAAATATCCATGTTGTTATTAGCTGTGGCGACAAAGGCGATTTTTGTGCCGTCTGGCGAAATCCGCGGCGTGGTTTCAGGCGCAGAGGAATCCGTGAGGCGAATTTGCTCAAGCCCGTCGGGAGTGGTCAGGTATAAGTTTGTGATGCCGTCTCGATCTGAAGTGAAGAGGATATGCCCGGCGAGCGGAGGCACGGGCGTATCGGTTGGCGGAGCCACGACTACGGGTTCGGTAATTTGGATTTCAGGTAGCGGGGTTTCTGTGACGTTCACCCCTGCCGCGCCTTCGATTAAGCCGGAGGAGCTTCCGCATCCGCTGAGGGCGAGGGCGAGGGTGCCTAAAAGGAGAAGCGTAAAGGCGATTACTTTTTGTTTTTGATTGAAGTGGATGTGCATATTTTTATCTTATAGGGTTTTGATTAAATGGGTGTGATAATTTACACCCTTAGTCGCTACTATAATTTGAAAGGGGTTACTGATGGGGGAATTAAAGCTAACACTTTTGCAAGATGTCCCCCGACTAAATCTCAAGCGTTCTTTAGCCCTGACGATTGCGGAGATCGGTGGCTTTTTGTTTTAATTCTCTAAAATAAGCGGTCTCGGTAATTTCGCGCACTTGGTTCTCGCGTTTTTTGCCGTCAATTTCGATTTTCAGTTGGGCAATTTCCTGACGCAAAGACGCTTCTCGAATGTAGCCATCCAGCGCGGCGTTTGCCAAAAGCACCAGCGCATCGAGCGCGTCATCTTCCAAAAATGGGATCACTTCTCCCGTTTCGGGGTGTTTGGCGTTGATCAGTTGTAAAATGCCGATCACTTTTCCATCGCTATTTTTGAGCGGCGAGGTGAGGAATGACTTAGAACGGTATTTGGTGGTTTGGTCCACGGCTTTTGTGCCGGAGAAATCGAAGCCTTCTGCGGTGTAGGCATCCGCTATGGTGACTTGCTCGCCGGTGAGGGCGGAGTAGGAGGCGATGTTTGAGCGGTTGGCGCTGCCGTCAGCATGGTGTAATTTAATTGGCGAGAAACTGATCGGGGTTTGGCTGGTTCCGCCCATCTTCAAATTGAGCGAGGTGTTGCGGATGATCACGAATTTCAATTCGTCATCTTCGAGCAGATATAAAGTCCCCGCATCGGCGTTGGTGACGAATTGCGCTTCGACTACGAGCGTTTCAAGCAGGCGGTTGAAATCTTTTTCCGCGGAAAGCGCCACGCCAATCGGAATAATTCTACGTAACAAGAGCAATTGATTATCGCGCACGGAAACGCTCCGCGCCATACGATCAAGCATGATCGCCAATTGACCCATCTCGCCGTTGGCGCTCGACATACCGGCTAACATTTCGGGGTTATAGCGTCCGTTCTCAACCGCTTGAATGGCGAGCATAATCCGCACTAAGGTTTTTGTTCCGATTACGGTGGCTTCGGGCATAAATGATCCTTTTGGTTTTCAAAGTATATCACCAAGCCGCGCATGAAATCGAAAGGGCGTTTTGCGATATACTCGCGGCATGTCTCATTCGCGCATTGGCTTATTCGGCGGGACGTTTGACCCGCCGCATCTTGGGCATTTGATTCTCGCCAGCGAAGCCAGTTATCAATTTAATTTATCGAAACTACTTTGGGTTCTCACGCCTAATCCGCCGCATAAACAAAATCAAATCATCACCGCGCTGGAACATCGTTTGGCGATGGTTGAATTAGCCATTGCAGATAATCCTAAATTTCAACTCTCGCGCATAGAAATTGACCGGCCCGGTCCGCATTACACTGTGGATACGGTCAATCTCATCGCGCAACAAGAACCGCAAGCGGAGATCGTTCTGCTCATCGGCGGGGATTCGCTTCACGCTTTACCCACTTGGAAAGATAATCGGGAGTTAGTCGCTCAGGTTCATAAAATCGGAGTCATGCACCGCCCGGGCGATAAATTCAATCCGCAGAGTTTATTCGTCAAAATCCCCGAACTCAAAGAGAAACTCATTTTTATCGAAACTCTGCTCCACACGTTATCCTCGCACGAGATTCGCCGCCGCGCAAAAGAGTTACAACCTTATCAATATTATATTTTGCCGTCGGTCTATCGTTATATTGAAGAAAACTTTTTATATCAAAAATAATTATGCAAATCTTTCTCAATTCAATTTTCTCTTCTGTGGCGCTGGGGCATTTAATGGTGGATATTTTCAACTCCAGCCGTCCGGTTTTACTGACCTATCTCAATTTATCAGAAACCGAGATCGCCGTTTTCTCCTCGATTTATATTTGGGCTTCAGCGCTCACGCAACCTTTATTCGGATACATCTCCGACCGCACCGGTCCGCGCTGGATGGCGGCGGGCGGCGTATTATGGATGACGATTTTCTATTCCGCCGCGTTGCTCCTGCCGGGCAAAGCCGGTTTAATTTGTTTGATCGTTGCGGCGCTCGGTTCTTCCGCTTTTCATCCGGTTGGCGCGGTTCAAGCCACGCTCTGCGGACAGACCTCGCTCAAAGGTAAAGAGACGACAGCCGCTTCCCTATTCTTCATGTCTGGTCAGTTGGGACATTTCATCGGTCCCATTTTTACGGGATTAATTCTCGCCGCTTACCAAATCCCGGGCTTGCTCATCCTCCCAATCATTTCCATCCCCGTCGGCTTTTCGCTCCTTCATCGCCTGCGCGAGAATCATCCACATCCGGTCAATACGAATACAAAAAATCAAATGCAAGCCGGGCTGAGTTTTATCCTCATCTTGATGCTAGTCGCCGCTTTGCAATCTTGGGCGCAAGCTAACATGGTCAACTTAATTCCCAAGTACATCAAAGACCTCGGTCAAAGCGCCACCGTGTACGGAAGCATGGCGGGACTCTTCATGGGCGGCTCGGCGCTAGGGAATGTGATTGGCGGTCATTATGGGGATCGTTATCCCAAACGGGTTGTCGCTTCCAGCGCTTTATTTCTTTCAGCAATTCCAATTTATATCGCCAGTCAAATCGGCTGGTCTAACTGGTTGTATCTGCTCATTCCGCTGGCGGGCGCTTTAACTGGCGCAGTGAACAGCATTATGATCGTGCTGGCGCAACGCATCATCCCCGGCGGCATGGCGCTGGCTTCTGGATTAATTCTCGGTTTCATTTTTTCTTCCGGAGCGCTGGGTCTAATTTACACTGGTCGCCTAGCGGAAGTTCACGGATTTCCTTATGTATTAATCCTAACAACCGGCATGGTTTTGCTTGCCGCGCCGTTAGCTCTGGCATTAAAAGTTCCAACCGCGCAAGCATAAGCGCCGATCAAAACCGCATTTCACGCTCGCTTTTATGTATAGCTTTTTTTATTTTGAGCATTGCATAAATGATAGGTCGGCGTTTAATCCTTATTCTTAAACGGGGCAAATTTCCGCTAATTTCAGCGACTCTGCAAGATTACTTACCAAATCGTCTAGTTTTCATAAATGTAAAGCGAATCCGACGGATTTTAGTACTCTAGTCCTGTTCTTCTTCTTGGGCGCACAGTTCATAATGCGCCAACTCATTAAGTGAACGTACTTAATGAAAGGAGAACAAATGAAACGAACATTCCGCTGGCTCTTCAGCGCCGCGCTTTCAATCATCCTTGTCATTGAAAGCTACGGCGCCGTTAGCGCCTCTAATCATTTTGCCGCCCCAAAAACCTATTATGTCTCTTTGAACGGCAACGATTCCAACCCGGGCACAGCCGCCGCGCCCTTTAAAACTTTTACTAAAGCCGCCGCCGCGCTCGCCCCAGGCGATGAATTGCAAATCTTTGGCGGGACGTACACGCAACCATTAACCGTTTCTAAAAGCGGAACGGCTTCCGCCTACATTACGATCAAACCTGTCCCCGGCGAAAAAGTAATTCTGGATGCAGGCTTAACCAGCGTGCGCGCCATGATGTTAACCGGCAGTTACCTCAATGTTGAAGGCTTGGAAATTCAGCGCGCCAAAGATTTCTGCGTGGATATTCAAGGCAATTACATCACCGTGCGCAACCTAAACGTCCATCACTGCAACGCTACCGGCTTGCGCGTGAAAGGCAAAAACGTGATCGTTGAAAGTTCCAGCTTTCATGACAACATCACCGAAAACCTCAACGGCGCAAAAGGCAGTTGGGGCATCGCCGCGCGCGTCACCTTAGGCGCGGAGAATGTCACCTTCCGCAACAATCAGGTCTATAACAACTGGGGCGAAGGCTTGGGCGCAGGTCAAGCCAAATTTATCAATTTCTACAACAACGTTATTCACGATAACTATTCAGTTAATCTCTACATAGATAACGCTTCAGACATCAACATTGAAAACAACTTCGTGTACAACACAGACGCGCGATTCTTCCGCGATGGCAAACCCGCCAACTGTATTTCATTGGGCGAAGAAACCTATTCCGGCTGGGGCGCGCAATTGGCGCGCATTCGCATTGTTAATAACATCGCTTTCTTTTGTAAGCGCGGAATCGGCTACACCTATTCTGAAGTCAGCGGCGGCGGCATGGATACCGTCACGATTGCCAATAACACCGTTTGGGGCACAACTGATATGGGCATCGTCGTCATCAACGCGCCCGCCAAGACGCGCAACTCCATCATCGCCAATAACATTGTGCAACAACCCAGCAATCGCTTAGCCGATATTCAAGTGACTTCAGGCATCACTTTCAAAAATAATTTTTGGGTCAACGCTTCCAGTGCGCCCAAAAACGCCGCCGGCACAGGCGATCAATTTGGCGACGTAAAACTCGCCTCAACGCCCGGAGCCTCAGCATCATCCTATCGCTTGAGCGCTTCTTCCCCAGCGATCAATGCCGCCGCCGCGCTCAACATCCTCACCGACTTTGAAGGCAAAACGCGCGGTCCGCGTTTTGACATCGGCGCAATTCAATATTCTGGAAACGTCAACACGCCAGCCAGCCCCACGCCAACCAACTCAGCTACGTCAACGCCAACTTCGCTACCTACCAACACGCCTGTTCCAACCTCCCTCAATACGGCAACACCAACAGCGGCACAGCCTACGAACACCGCAACCTCAACTGCAGTAGCTTCGCCCACAAATACAAGCGTAGCCACTTCCACAACCGTCTTTACGCCCAGCGCAACCAACGCGCAAGTCACAAACACAGAACCGGCTACGCAAACTCCAATTCAACCAACTGCCACGCTTCCCACACCCTCCAACGATTCTGTACCTGTTTTACCCAGCGGACAACACAGCCTCGACGTTCAAGTGAAAACCCGCAATGACGACGCTGAAGAAACTGCAAGCGGCAAAGTTTATCTAAACAGTTCAGACCTTGAACTCATCTACGATACTAAAACGCAAATTGTCGGCATTCGCTTCACCGGAGTCAACCTGCCCCAAAATGCGGAGATCGTCAGCGCGTATCTCCAATTCATGGCGGACGAATCCTCCACCGAACCACTGACCCTGCAGATTCAAGGCGAAGCCAGCGCCAATCCAGCCGCCTTTATTTACAAAAATAGAAACCTTTCTTCGCGCCCGCGAACCACAGCGCTTGTCGCTTGGTCTCCAGCCGCTTGGAACAAAGGCGAGCGCGGCGTAAATCAAGCCACGCCAAATTTAGCGCCCATCATTCAAGAACTGGTCAATCTCCCCAATTGGACTTCCGGAAATGCGCTGGTCATCTTCATCAGCGGCACAACCGGCAAACGCATAGCGGAAGCGTTTGAAGGCGGAGCGGCGCGCGCGCCAAATCTGCATGTTGAATATAACGAAGCCAGCGCTTTGCTCTCCATGCCGACTGAAACCGCCAGCGCCGCCCCCACCGCAACCTTGCCGGCGACAACAACCCAAACATTAACTTCCACTGAAACCGCTTCGCCGATTCCAGCTACGCCAACTGCGACATTCACCAACACGCCGGAACCTACTGCAACCAGTTCCCCCACTGAAACAGCTACGCCAACTGCGACCTTTACCAACACGCCGGAACCCACCGCAACCAATTCCCCCACGCCCACAGCTACGCCCGCCTCCCCAACGGATATTCTTCTATCCAACACAACGGTAGACGAAAACCAAGCGGCAAACCTCAACGTCGCCTCATTATCCGCAACCGACCCAGATTCAACAGACGGCTTCACCTACGCTTTGATAGATACGCCAACCTGTTCAGGCGTAAACAACGCCGCGTTTGAAATTAGCGCCAGCGACTTAAAAGCGACAACTTCTTTTGACTATGAAATGCAAAGCGCCTACACGCTGTGCATTCGCGTCACCGACGCGCAAGCGCTGAATTTTGATAAAGCCGTCACAATCAATATCAACAACGTCAACGAAGCGCCCGCCATGACCCTCAACAACGGCGAACAAGTTAATCTCAACCTAGACGAGAACGCGCTAGATATCGCCCAACTCACCGCCGCCGATCCAGATGCAAATACAATTTTCGTTTACTCAATCGTTGGCGGCGCAGATGCGGAGCGTTTCTCCATTGATAGCGCCAGCGGCAAATTAACCTTCAACGCCGCGCCGGATTTTGAAACGCCCACAGACGCGGACATGAATAATGTCTATGAAGCGCTCGCGCAAGTCAGCGATGGGGCGCTAAACGCCACGCAAGCCATTTCAGTTACGATCGCGCCGGTTAACGATAACGCCCCCACCATCACGCCCGTCATAGACAAAATAACCGGCAAGGAAATCACCGAACGAAACGTAGATGAAAATTCAACCAAAATAACTTCAGTCAGCGCGCAAGATTTGGATTTGCCCGCCGAGACGTTGACCTTTTCAATCAGCGGCGGAGCGGATGCCGCGAAATTCTCCATAGACGAAAAGAGCGGCGAACTCGCTTTCAAATCCGCGCCGGATTTTGAAACGCCCAAAGACGCAGACGCAAATAATATCTATGAAGTCAGCGTTCAAGTTTCAGATGGGACGCAAAACGCCGCGAAAGATATTACCGTAAAGGTTCTGCCGCTCAACGATAACGCCCCAAGTTTCATTTCAAACACCGTAGATTTCACGCTAAGCCTCGCGGAGGATACGCTTAAAGTAATCGAGCTAAAAGCGCTGGATGCAGATTTGCCCAACGACTCGCTGACCTTTGCAATTAGCGGCGGGGCGGACGCCTCTTTATTCAAGCTGGAAGCTGATTTAAAAACCCTGAGCTTTATCTCCGCCCCAGATTTTGAAAACCCAAAAGACGCCGACAAAAACAATGTTTATGAAGTGAAAATTCGCGTCACTGACACAAGCGGAAAAACCGCCTTCCAAACCTTACTGATCACAATCAGTAACGTCAATGAATAGCTCCATATAAACGTACCGTCCCGAAGGTTGGCGTTGATCTTTTGATTTACGCAAAACCTTCGGGACGGTATTTTCGCCAATCTCTATTTTTAGTTTAAGCGTTTAAGCGATATGTATGATATTGATTCTGACACGGGTTGCCCCAAGCGATGTGCATCTCGCGCGCCGTCAGATCAATCACTAAAGCGTTAATCGTCTTCTCGCGGTCCAGCGGATGAGCCTCGCGCGCGTTATGATTACAAATCGAATTAGGGAAGTTAACATGATCTTTCTGAATCGCTTGCAAACTTTCCAAAGTGTGCATTTCCTTTTGACGCAGTAAGCGCGCGGCGCGGAAATAACGCACGCGCGAAGAAAGCAATTCATAGGAATTTTTCTCGACCAATTTCATTTGCGGGTCAAGATAGTGATTGGTGTGAACGAGCGCGCCATCCGTAGTGGATAAAACTTCAAATTTGCGCGCTGAAGCTTCCACTGAATACATCTCGCCGCTTTCATGGACCAATACATGGTTATACCCCGCCTCGCGATGATCAATCAAAATTCTGCCCATCGCGCCGGAAATGCGGCGGGCGGCTAACACAGCCCGAGAGACGACCAGACGCGGAATTCCGATCCGCGCATCTATTGGATATACGGAGTTGATCAATTGGGCAATGCCGTAGGCATTAAATCCCACGTTGCTTAACAGCCCGCCATACGTCATCGCTAGAAACGGCGGTTCATTATCCGGCTTGGCGGAAATGACCATTACGCCCTCTTCATCATCGGGAGTCCAATCTTCGTTGTGCGCGGCGTACACGTGACCATTTTCCGAACGCTCCTGACTCACCGCAAAGCTGGTACAGCGCGTCAGATGGAGCGCATCCATCGTCACTGCCTCCATCACATTCAGCGTCACGAGATCGTCAAAGGGCAGGTTGGCTCCCTGAGCTATGCCGCGCAATTCATCCACATATTGCGGATATTTTTCTTCGGCAAACGGCAAATATTTTCGCGCTTGCAATTTTGCCTGCTCCCAATTGAGTTGAAGTTTATCTACGGTTGAAGTGATCAGTTCGCGCGCGCTGTCCACGCTTTTGCGAATCGGTTCGCGCGCCGCTTCGCCGATTTGCCGCCCCATTTCAAAAGTTGAGCCGGAAACTTCAATCAACAGCGGCGGGGTTGTGTGAATTGGCGCTTGGTTAAGTTGGTTTTGCATAAGACCTCCAAAAATTAAAAACGCCCCGAAGATGATTCGGGGCGCAGGAGGAATTATACCGCAGTCAATCTGTTAGCCAGCCGGAGTTCCTTGAACGACAGTTGGGGCAGAGCCTGAGTGCGCGCCAAAGCGCGTCATCATTACGGAACCGATGCCCACGAGCGCGAGGGCAAATTTGAAAACCCAGCCGATGCAGGGAATTAAACCCGCAAAGCCAACCACCAAAACCAACAGAAAAGTTCCAAAGGCAGTGGAGAAAATCGGTTGCCAGCTTTGATTGATCGCCTGAACAAAGCGCCGCCCAACTTCCTGACCAATCGCAACAACGCCTAAAACCCAAGCGCAGAAAATAACGAAGATTGGCAGGATCGTCCAAAATAGCAGAGTTGAAATGAAAATGGCAAGCAAGCCAACGCTTGCGGCGACGAACGGTTGCGCCAGCGCATAATCGCCTACGCGCTTAATTGGCGCGTCTAAAAAGAGCGTTAGCAGTAGCGCGACGATCGCCATGCCCAAAGCTTTGAGCATTACGCTAAAGATTTCGCCAAACGGATTAACGATAACATCCACTCGCGGTTCAGAAAGTTGCTCAATATCCGGCGGAGCGTTATTGACAATCTGACCGTCCACTTCAGCTTTGGGATCCTGATCCACCCGCCCGCCCATTGTAGTTATATTGCCCTTGACGATGGCAGTTTCAGATAAGTTGGCGTTACTGCCAATTAATGCAATATCTCCAACAATTTTATGCGTCAGGCTTAATGTTCCGCCAATGACGGCGATCTCGCCGTTTACAGAACCGGCAATATTCAAATTGCCGCCGATCAACACAATATCGCCATTCACTTGAGCGTCTTTTTCAATCGTAATGTTGCCGCCAATTAATACGATACTTCCATTCAGCGTTTGCGCGCTGGATAAAGTGTAGTTCTGCCCAAAGAGGAAAATATCTCCAGCATTCGGAGTTTGCGCGCGCGCCACATTCAAAGGCGCGAATAAAAACGCCGATAAAATTATCAAGCCAACAATTTGTTTCCTAAACATTACGAAGCGACTCCTTGCGGCAGGCGGGCGAAACGCCAAATTGAAACTGAGCTTAACAAGCCAAATCCGGCTACGGCGGAGACGATCATCATCCAGAGATATGGCGGAAGCAGGTTGGGAAGCACGCGGGCAAAGACCAGCAAAGTCTCGCTCACCGCGCGAGCGGAATTTGTTAAATAGAGGAAATACCCAGAGAGCGTCGCCAGCCATTCAGTTGGCGCGGCGGTGAATGCGCGCAAATATGGCGCTGTCAGCCAAACGAGCAAGGCGGCGCTACACAAAATCAAAGCTAGCGCTCCTAAAATTTTACGGCGCCGATCAGCCGCTTTCTGGAGCGCCAATCTTTGTTGAAAGCGCGAAGCGAACCCAGCCGACGGGCGAATGACGCGCGCTGAGCGCAAAGCCAAGCCCGTTGCGGACAGCGCCGTACAATCCACGCACGTGCGCAAATGCAAATCCAATTCGCGTTTTTCGCTGGGGGTTAGATATTTATCAGTCAGCAACCACTCTTCAAAAGGCTGGTGATTCATAGGGTCTCCTTTCAGATTCGGCACGTTTCTCTTGTTCTTGCCATAAACCTGCCAATTCCTTGCGAGCTCGATGCAAGCGGCTTTTCACCGCGCTCACCGTCAAACTTAAAGATTCGGCAATTTCAACTTCGGAATAATCGTACCAATAACGCATAATGATAGCGGCGCGATCGGTATCGTCTAAATCTTTGAGCAAGCTGTGAACTCGGTCGCGCGTTTGCCCTTGAATAGATTCAGCTTCCGGGTCGGGCGAATCTGGATCGGGCAGTTCAAACGTATTCCCCTCTTCATCCTCCATATCCATTGAGAACATGGAGAATTTTCGGCGGCGCAGGCGGTCAATACAATAATGCGCCGCGATAGAAAGCAACCAAGTGGCAAAAGCTCTGGCGCGGTCGTAACGATGCAAATTCTGATAAGCGCGCAAGAACGTCTCTTGCGCGGCATCCTCCGCCAACTCCGGCTCGCCCAACATGCGGTAACAGAGGTTAAATACAGGGGTCTGATAGGTCTCAACCAAGCGCGTAAACGCTTCTTCGCTACCTTGTTGCGCCTGTAAAACCCAAGTTTGTTCCTCGTTCACATTGCTCCTTGAAAAGCTTTCTACCTCAGTTTACGCAAAAAAGCGGAATGAGTTGCAAAATATACGCCGCATTACGGGGCTTTCGGCAGTTGCGATTCTTCGATTAACTCTTTGGGAGTAGCCGCCCCGCAACTGGGACAAACGTATTTTTGCTCAATAGGAACATACGAACGAGAACAAAATGGGCAAGTAATCGGCATCGGCTCTTTCGGGACTTCTTTGACCACTTCTTTCGTGACCTCGCGAGTCTCCACGCGCGTCCTGCCGCCTGAATTGATAAAAATCGGATTGCTGGAATAGTAACCGCCCGAAGAGGATGATCCCGATGAACCGGATGAGCCTTTTTTGGATAAGCCTGCGCCGCCGACCGCCCCCGCAAAGGCGTCGCCAACTGAGGCTTTTGCCGAACCTGACGATTTTGAAAAAGACGAGGATGATTTTGACGAACTTGAGCGGCTGGAAGAACTTGAGCCGCCGCCTTTCATATTCCCTAACACGACGATCAGCACGGCCACAATCACCACCGAAGCCAATGTGACGAAAACGATAATCGCGGTTAAACGCAAAGCGCGCGGCAGGTTATACAGTTCATATCCATAGCTGAATAAAAATACGCCGCCCACATATACCGGCGAGAGAATCAACATCAAGGTAATGCCAAGGTCTTGACTAAGATTCTCTTCCACAAAAGCCTGATAGCCGATGAACACAATCACAGCCAAGGCGGCTAAGGCAAGGATGCCGCCGGGGATTAAGAGGTGCAAAGGCTTGCCGGGCTTTTCGTCGTCGCGGTCATATTCATAAACTTCATTGGTTTTGGCGCGTACCTGCCGCGCGCGATATTCAGATTGAGTCATAGCTACTCCTTTACTGGCTAATATCTCGTGAAAGCGTTTCCATTTGCGCCAAAATTGCGGCGACTTGTCCGCTAAAGACATTGACGCGATACATATGATCAAATCCATCGCCCAGCATTATTTTAACTTTACGCCAAGAAGCGAGTTGAGGTTGCAATTCGCCTTCAGGCAATAGGTCAAGCACTTGCTTCCATTGTGGATGAGTCTGTTCGTAATCGCCGAGCAGGCCCAAAGTCGAGGCGCGAAGCGGGAAGAGATGGGTCGCCTCCACCATGCGGGCATCCCGTTCATCATCCAACATCCAGCGAACAAAGAGCCACGAAGCCAATTGTTTTTCAGGGGTTGAATTGAAAATCACATAAGACGAGCCATAGACGACGAGCGCATCTTCATCGGCGCCGGGGAACGGAATTACCTGCCATTCGTCGCGGCTGTCTTGTGCGGCGAAACCGCGCGCCACAGTCGGCAGGTCTTGCAAACTGGCGGTGATGAATAATGCGCGGCGCGTGGTGAATGCGGTTATCGCGTCTATCTCCGCAGATTGCCAAGCGCAGTTTGCTTCCGAGAGTTTACGCAAAAATGTGAACGCCGCAATATTGTTGGGCGTGAGGAAGCGATAACCGCCGCTCTCTAAAACGCCGCCTTCAAAAGCGAGGAGCCAAGCGTAAGCCGTCATTGGCTGGGTATCCACATACCAGCCGCCCATGAAATCATCCTGCGGAGATTCGTTCTTCGTCAGCGCTTCGTGTGCGCGGCAAGTTTGTTGCTGAAAATCTTCGGGCGCATCGGGCGCGGCGCCAAACCCAAGCTCGCCGCCCCAAGTTTTATTCCATAATAAAAAGCGCGCCGTGCGTTGCGCCGGCATCGCTACCCGCGTTTCGCCAAGCTGATCTTGATTCCAAAACACAAACGGAATGTCGTCCACGTCTTCAATGCCATAAATCGGATCAAAGACATACGGCTCTAAATCCGTCACCAGCCGATTTTCATTCCACTCCAACGCATGTTCAGGCAGGGCGATCGCCAAATCCGGTCTTTGGATGGCGGCGAGGGTTTCATCGTATAAATTTGTAAAGTTGACCTGACTCTCGGCGGAGGCTGTAATGCCCCATTTGTTCTTTTGATTAAATTCCTTAACCAGCGTTTTGAACAAATCGGCTTCTACGCCGTACCACGGCATCCAGATTTTGATTTCCACGCCTTTCAGCGCCGCTTCCCGGACTTGGATTGTGCTCACCGCTTGGGCAGTGGGTTCTGGCTGAGGCGTTTTTGTCGCTTGCAAAGCAGGCGCGGATTCAGGGGTGAGCGTCGCCTCAGGAGAAGCGCACGCGCTTAAAACTAAAGCAGTGAGAAAAGCTAGTGAAATTATTTTTTTGATCATGGCGTTAATAAGGTCATTGGGACGGGCATAAAAACTAAAACGAAGATGATAAGCATAAATACAGCGAGCAGGCGGCGGGGCGGATCGAGCGCAGTAATTTGATCCAACGGCTGAGCTTGCACGCGCCCCAGCCAAAATAATAAAGCCGCCCACAGCCACCATCCGCTCCAGAAAAAACCGAGCAGAAATAAAACGCCGACTAAATACGGAAACGCTTTTTGCGCTTTCTCGCCAAACAAACCATAAAGGACATGCCCGCCGTCTAAAGTTCCGGCGGGGATTAAGTTCAAGCCGGTGACGAGCAAACCGCCCCACCCGGCAAATGCGACCGGATGAATAAAAACGTCAACCCCGCCAAAGGGAACGGGCTTACCGGTGAAAAAATATTGCAACCAATATAAAATTCCTTGCGGCTCAAGCGGAGCGGGAAGCCATTGCTTAAACACAATGAATTTCGCCAACAAATAGAGTAGCGAGTTGCCTTCAATGTAACCGCTCGGGTTTGGTTCAATCGTTCCAAGCGTGGAGAGCGATAAGCCGTAAAGCAGAACGGGGATGGCGACGATCAGCCCGGCTAACGGGCCCGCAATACCTATATCAAAAAGTATGCGCTTATTTTTAGGAACGCCGCGCATCAAGATTGCGGCTCCCATTGTGCCTAACGGGCTAAATGGAAAAGGTAAAAAATACGGAAGCGTAGCCGGAGTTTTATGATAGCGGCTCATCCAATAATGCCCAAATTCATGCGCGAGCAAAATGCCCAATAAACTCAGCGCAAAGGGCCAGCCGGTGAAGATCGCCTTGATCAACGCTAACATTTGACCGGTTGCAGATGGCGGCAGAGGTTCGCTGGGTTGTGCGCCGGCTAACATCACGCTGAAAACTGTCAGCGCAAATAAAATAATATTTACGGAAGGGTTGTCCGGTTTCAGGTCTGGCTGTTTGGGCGCGATATAAATGACCTGCCGGCCCGCCTCCATACGGAATAAAGGCAGTAAGCCATGCGGCGCTAGCGCTTCCGCCAATTGATCGTAAGCCGAGGCAGAATCCGCGCCGCTTAATTGACCGCGATAACGGAACAAATTTCCTTTCAATGGATCCAACGCAGTAATATCTTCAATTTGAAAAATTCGCCCCACCAGATTGTTTATAACTTCAACTTCGGGAATTGACATAACGCTCCTAAAAAAATCACGTTCAAAATCAAGCGGGAGTGGATGGGAGTCGAACCCACCGCGACCCGCAACGCGAACCGCCACAGGTTTTGAAGACCAGGAAATCCACCGGGACCTAACCACTCCCGTTCGCAAGCATAACCGAGTGAATGAAGTTTCGCAAGTTTATTAACGGTTAGTTTCACCATCCGCTAATATAATTTGCAAGAAATAGAAAAGGGGGCTATAATGCCCTTCGCTCAATCGGGGCGTGGCGCAGTCCGGCTAGCGCGCTTGCATGGGGTGCAAGAGGTCGGAGGTTCAAATCCTCTCGCCCCGACAAAATTTGTAAAAGTAAGAAGTTCGTAAGCAGAGCCGTCCTGCCGAGGACGGCTTTATTTTATCCGTAAGCTCTTGCTAAAGTAACATGTTACCCGCCCCAGAAACTCTTCCTCCGCAAAACGTCAATCGGCACGCCATCATCAGCCTGATTTCAGGAATTATCACCCTGATTATTTTTTGCGGCGGCATCCTCATCCCAATTCCGTTCACGAGTTTTATCTGCGTCCCAATCAGTTCCATCATTGGCTTAATTGCTCTAATTTACGGAGTTATCTCGCTAAACCGCATCAAAGAACAACGTCAGCGCGGACATCCGCTGGCCTGGGCGGGGATCGCTATAGGCGGCTTCGTTTTATTCTGCATGGTTTGCTCAGTCGTCGCGCTCATTTTTCTGTTTCATATAAACGCCATTCACAGCTTCCCAACGCCGCCGTTCATCCAGCAGTTTGAAATATAAAATCTGCCTTTATGCTACAATAGCCGTATCGGAGTTAATCCCATGTCAGATATGATTCAAGTGCAAATTGACAGCATCCGCGTTCACCTGATGGCGCCGCATCGCGTCGTAGTTCTCAAAGAAGTCAATTCGGAGCGCTATCTCACAATTTGGGTGGGCTCGTACGAATCTGAAGCGATCACCGTCGCCCTGCAAGAAGTCGAGATGATTCGCCCATTGACTCACGACTTAATCAAAAATATCTTCACCGCTTTCAATGCGCGGATCGTGCGCGTGGAGATCAGCCGCCTCCAAGACGACATTTTCTACGGCAACATTATAATTACCGCAAACGGCGTAGAAACCAGCATTGATTCGCGCCCATCCGACGCAATCGCCCTCGCCGTGCGCGCGCATGTCCCGATCATGGTCAGCCAAAAAGTGATGGAATCCGCCGGACAAATTCCGGATCAAGATTTGCCAGAAACGCCCGCTCCGCTCGCGCCCACGCAAAAAGAACCGCCGCCGCTAACCGAAGAAGGCAACGATAGATTATCCGTCTTCAAAAATTTTATTGATAAGCTGGATATTGACGACGCCGACAAAAAAGATAAACCCGATTCACCCGCAACCTAAAGCGGATACACCTCAATGGCAGATTACTCCCCCGAACAAGAATCAGCCCCCGCCGCCCCGACCATTCCTCACA
>JADLCG010000299.1 GCA_020847355.1 Anaerolineales bacterium
CATCCCCGCTTTTGCAAATTTAGCAAAGGCTTCATTCGCCGCGTCGGTATGGTCAACCACATTGGGAACAACGACTGGCGAAGAGCAATCTTCTAGTAAATAAACTTTTTTTGCTAATTCGGCATCAATTGCTTGAATATCAT
This sequence comes from Anaerolineales bacterium, assembly GCA_020847355.1. Classification (GTDB taxonomy): domain Bacteria; phylum Chloroflexota; class Anaerolineae; order Anaerolineales; family Villigracilaceae; genus Villigracilis. The sequence continues at coordinate 144 of JADLCG010000299.1, forward strand.
CTAACAAATCGGAGATTGTCCAAGCTACGCAGTGACTTTTCGCCTGACCCGCGATATACAGCCTGTCCACTTCTTGTAAGTGTTGAATAAATTTCGGGTTGCGTGTTCCAAGCGTTTCGCCCATGGGACCTGTCAGCGCTTCGGGACCGATGGCGGAATAATTTTCGGTGAACGGTTTATCGCCTTTGATCTCAAATTGCGTGGGCGAATTTCTGGCAATGGAATGAAAGAAGAGCGCTTCTTCAACGGCTGGGACGAGCGCGTGACCGATTCCGCCGAGCATGGCGTGATAGGGCCAGATGGTTAAGGCGAATTTGCCTTTTTTCTCCAGCGTTTCGGCGTAGTGAATCATCATTTGCTGACCGTATTCGGGGGCGATGTTGAACTGCGAGGCGAGCGCGGGATTGAATATCCACGCGTTGTTTTGTAGGTCGGCAACGTGAATATTGCTATATGGGCTGGGATGGTTTCCGTCTTTATCTACAAAAAAACTAGGGTGAAAGATTTGATGAGCGGAATGTGTATCAAGTGTGGCGGTGATGTGCGTGATCGCGCCGATGTTTTTATAAATAAATTCACACAGGCGGAGGTTATCTTCCACTGCGCCGTTGCCGCTCCGCCCGCCGACGAATAATTCAAAGCCGGGGATGCAAAACGTATTTTGCACGTCAATCAGTAAAAGGGAGATTCTGTCTTTCGCGGCAGAAGCCTGCTTCAGCTTGTGTTGAAGCGCGTATTGACGGGCAGATTCGGCGCGGCTGGCGTAATCCACTTTCCAAATTTCGCCTACGCGGGCTGAGTCAAAAAAAGAGGGAAGAGGGAATTGGGGCATGTGTTCTCCTAATCTAAGAAAACGATTTTATTTTTTTTGAAGCGATACAATCTGGCGGGACGATGCGCGCCATTGATATCTTTTTTGCCAGTTTCTTCTAACAGTTCAGTCGCTAACATTTGTTTGCGGAAGTTTCGTTTATCAAGCTTTTCGTTGATAATAATTTCGTACATGGTTTGCAGTTCGGACAAACGAAATTGCTTGGGCATGAGACCGTAAACGATGTTGCTGTAACTGGCTTTGGCGCGCAAACGCTTGACGGCGTAGTTGAGAATTTCTTTGTGATCGAAGGCGAGTTTGGGAAGCGCGTGGACGGAAGCCCAGGTGAGGTCGGTCACTTTTTTAGATTCAGGTTGTGAGAGATGTTTCCATGGGATCAATGCAAAGTAAGCGACGGTGATAACTCTGGCGCGCGGGTCGCGTTGGGGATCGCCAAATGTATATAACTGTTCCAAATACATATCTTTGACGTTTGTTTTTTGATTTAAGATTCTTTGCGCGGCGCTGTCCAATGATTCGTTGCGGAGGAGAAAGCCGCCAGGCAATGCCCATTGTCGGCGAAAGGGCTCTTCCGCTCTTTGAATGAGCATGGCTTTCAAGATGTTGTTGTCCACCGTAAAGATGGCGAGGTCCACGGCGACGGCGGGTTGTGCGTAGTCTTTGTACTTAGTGTTCATTTTACACTTAGTATAGCCGCGTTCGCGGATTTGTCAAGGAATAAAAAAGACTCTCGTATGAGAGTCTTTTGCCGTTTACTTTCTGCCAGCCTTCCGCTTGCCTTTCCCTTGATACGCGGGCGCTTTGAGTTCAACGTATTCGCAAATCCGTTCGTCCATCATGCGGGTAATGATCCGTTCGTCAATTTGACCCTGATCCATATTCTCTTTGGCGACAGTGATCACGGTTGGTAGCTCCGCGTTGTAGCGATAGTTCAAGAGTTGATGAAGTTTTTCTCTTGCCCACGGCGTAGCCGATTGCGCGCCTAGATCGTCCAAGACCAATAAATTGGCGGTGCGAACTTCGTCAAAACGGCGATCGTAGCTCGTGCCGGAATTCGGGCTAAACGCGGCGCGGAGATGATCTAACAAATCTGGCACCATCACAAACAGCGGGGGGTCGCCCAAGCCCGAACGATAATTTGCAATTGCCGCGGCGAGGTGCGTTTTGCCGCTTCCGTACGTCCCTTCAAATACCAGCCAACCCTTTGGCTTTTCAGAAAACGTATGCGCGATTTTCAAAGCGCGTTGCAAAGATTTTTGTTCTTCAGGCGTTAATTTCTCGGCGGCTCGTTCTTCAAACGTTCCGAAAGTTTTATTGAGTAATAAGTCTAAAGAAGATAATTCAGGATGGCTGGTGTCTTCCATTGGGCGGCGATAATCCGGGGCAGACATCTTCACGGGGCTGGCCAGTTCTGGGTCCGAAAGCCGCGAGCGAATCCGCGCTTCAATTTCATCTAAAGCTAAATTCGTCGTCACTACGGTCGAAAGTTTATTTACATAACGATAGTTGATAATTTGAAATAGTTTTTCTTGCGCCCAACCTGTCGCATTTTGCGTGCCAAAATCATCCAATACCAAAAGCTTGGCGTTGCGAATCTGTTCAAAGCGTTCTTCAAAGGTCGTGTCTTCGGCGCCGTAAGCAAAACGCAAAGCGTCCAATAAATCGGGCACGGTTAAGAATAAAGTCGGCACGCCCATCTCAACTACAAAATTTGCAATCGCCGCCGCAAGATGCGTTTTACCGCAACCGTAACCGCCTTGTAAAAATAACCAGCCGTTCAAATTTTTTGCATATTGTTGCGCATGGTTATATGCCATCTCGATCGAGCGCGCTTGCATTTCGCCCAATCCTTTGCGCCCATGCGGCTTGAAAGTTTCAAAAGTGAGGTCTTTCAATTCATCCAAGCGGCTCATCGCAAACAAACGTTCGCGCACCGCATTCGTCACTTTAGAATGGCGGCACACGCACGCTTCCAACTTGCCAAAATCTGCATGACCCAGCGGCACATCCGAACGTAAATAACCCACGCCGTGGCAATGCGGGCAATTCGGGTCGCCGGGCAAATCATGCGCCGGAGCGTTTTCGGAGTTGCTCAATTTTTCGGTTGAGGCTCGGCTGGCTATCTTTTTTATCGTTTCGTCTATCTTGCTTTTCGCCACGTCCATCTTCCTTCCAGCGTTTCAAAATCGCTTCAATGTATTTCCAATTTCTTTTATTATTTTTAACCGCCAAACCAATCGCGTCGGCGATCCACTCGCTTGCATAAATTTGTTCGGCGTCTTTGAGCGTATCCGCAATCAACGGAGTCAACGCGCCGATATTTTCTTCATAGAGCTTAAAGATATTTGACTTTTCGAGCGTCACGGCGCTTGCGAATTGCGGCGCTTGAACTTTGAGATACGCATCAGCCGCCAGCCTGCCTCTTGGAGAGTTGAGGAAATAAAGGACCTGCGCGTCTTTCTCCGCTCTCAGCAGGATGCCGCGCTCCACGCATTTCTTCAGCCCGCGCCGAATCTCCTTAACGTTCAACCCCAGCGCCTCTGCCTCAAAATTATTTTCAGCCAACGCCCGAAAATTCCCTTCCATGCGTTCAATTTGCCAAAGCGCATACAATGCGACTTTTATTTCTTCAGCGTCTGTAATCTCTTTCAGCAATCGGAAGAAAGCATCGGGAACTTGCGTGAATGTTTCAGAAGAAGTAAAACCATTGAATTTATTCATTTATGATTTTGAATTTACGACCTTCAACTTGCAACCTTCAACCTGCAACGCATCACTCATTCGGTCTGAAGACCTTCGTTGCCGCATTTTCAAACTTGGTCAACGCGCCGCGGAAGATCAACTCCACGCTTCCCACTGGACCATTTCTATGTTTGGCGACGATGATTTCCGCTACATTGTGCTTATCGCTGTCTTTTTCATATTGGTCAGGCCGGTAGATGAACATCACAATATCGGCGTCCTGTTCAAGGCTATTATGAACAATGATGTTATTGGCAACAAAATTATGGTGTAAAGGCACAGTTAAGTCATAGACTTTTTCTTCGCCATCAGGTTCAATAGAAAGAATGCTATCCCAATAAATATCGCTATTTGCCAGGCTCATCAGCGATTGAGATTGAACAACCTTTGCAATTCTTATTCCGCGCTCTCGGCTGATATTTTGTTTATATAAACCTGTGCCACAATATTGGGTTTCAATTGCGGCTTGCATTTGGCGGGCAGTCATTCCTATTTCTTGCATGGCAGGCACAACGTGCATTCGCCAGATTGAATTTGGAATTACGTCTCGATTTGTATTTGCTTCTAAGCCTGATAAATGTTTCTGTATTTCGCCTAATCTTACTTTTTTGTATTCACCAACTGCGCCCACTTTTTGAATGAATAAATCTAAATCAAGTTTACCTGTAATGGTGACGTTAAATTGGTCTCGCCCTTTTCCATTTTGAGGAACGCGTTTCAAAATAGCATTAATGCCTAAGTGTAAGAGCAAAGTTTGCACGTCGCGGGCAAGAACCTCACTGCTGGAAGCATAATAAGCAATGGGGTGGAGTTTCTTCCCTTTTACAAGTTGAATACTCCCATCTGTTGACCATAAATGACGCAAGAATAATCCAATAGCCGATTCTGGCTGTTCAAATACCTGGGCCGGGATTCTTTTTTCATAAGAGCGTAATCCAAAGGCTTTTAATTCTTCAAGCCATTCAGTTACAGCGCTACGAACATGATGCGTATGCTGTCGTGTTGAACTTAAATAAACTTGATACCATTGTCTTTCGGGTGAAATTCGTGGAGCAACCTCATCGCCAAAAACTTTAACAGCCAGGTCGGCTACTGTATCTGCTAAATCTTTCTCGCGAGTTGTATATTGAATGGCATGGCGAGGTAAAGTGCAACCATCGCCAATTAAGTGACCAAGCAATGCTAATTCAGCATCCGACATAGTTTGCTGAGTTTGTTTTGTCGGAATAATTCTTGGCAGAGCCAAATAATCATTCTCTGATAGTTCATCTAATCTCTTCCAACCGTGAATAGTTAAGAATTGATGATTACCCGTTGCGCGAATTTCTCTGCCTAAGCGAGTTTTTATTCTATAAACTGACTTCACGCCTGTACAAAAGGCTTTGCTGACAGGCATAGCTTCTAATTTCAGCGTTTCTTGATTCAAAGCCCAAATATTAAAACTGGATTTTCCTTCCAAATCTCGGATTGGAATTTGTTGCCCATTTGTTAATTTAATTAAGGTATCGCCTGCTAAACAACCCGATTCCCTCAAATCCGAAAGTACCGGGCGTTTATCGGTTCTTTGTTCCACTGCGCGGCTGAGTTGCGCGGCAGTTAGGACAGGCACATTCAATTCACGCGCCAGAATTTTGAGATTGCGGGAAATATAAGAAACTTCCTGCACGCGGTTATCGTTGCGCGTATCGCCGCCCATCAATTGCAAATAATCCACGACAATTAGGTCGAGTCCATGCTCCATGTGCAAACGGCGGCATTTCGTCCGCAATTGCATCGGCGTAATGGCTGGCGTGTCGTCCAGAAATAATTTTGTGTCTGAAAATACTTCAATTGAATGCGTAAAGAGGGGCCATTCTTGTTCAGTTAATTTGCCGCTTCGTAGGCGCTGCGAGTCAATGCCGGTTTCTTGCGAGATCAAACGTTGCACCACCTGATCGTTGGACATTTCTAACGAGAAGATGGCAACTTTCTTTTTGTGGGTGAGCGCCGCATTCTTGGCAATCGAAAGCAAGAAGCCAGTTTTACCCTGACCCGGACGCCCGGCAATAATCATCAAGTCCGATTTATTCAAGCCGTTCAACATGCGGTCCAAGTCAATGAAGCCGGTTGGCACGCCCATAATATCTTCGGGGCGTTTGGCAAGTTCGTCAATGCGGTCGTAGTAATCGCTCAATACCGCCGAGATCGGTTGCAGGTCATGCTTGAGGCGCCGCTCGCTGACGTTGAACACGGCTTTCTCGGCTTCGTCCATCACTGTGTCAATGACGTTCTCTTCGCTATATGCCAACGACGCGATTTTGTTTGCGGCATTGATCATCTTACGGCGAATGGCATGACCCTCCACAATGCGCCCATAAGATTCAGCGTTAAGCGAAGACGGCACTTGATTAATTAAAGAGGTGAGGTATGCCGAGCCGCCGATTTCTGCTAATTGACCCATGCGGTCTAGCTCTTCTGAAAGCGTTAGCAAATCGGTCGGGATGCGTTGCTCATGCAAACGGGTATAGGCTTCCCAAATCCATTTGTGGCGATGAATGTAAAAATCATCCGCCGCCAAAAATTGGGAAACGTCGTAATAAACTTCGGGGTTAATCAGCACCGCCCCTACGACTGCTTCTTCTGCTTCTCGGCTGTGAGGAATGGTCGGGGCGGCGGGGGCTGATTCTTGTTCGGGGGAGTAATCTGCCATTGAGGTGTATCCGCTTTAGGTTGCGGGTGAATCGGGTTTATCTTTTTTGTCGGCGTCGTCAATATCCAG
>JADLCG010000300.1 GCA_020847355.1 Anaerolineales bacterium
ACAGGTTCGGGAAAATCTCGAAATTAGGAACATTGACGCTGTGCGGTTTATATCCATTCATCCTCTTGCCAATTTCCAGCGCCGCAGAAGCCACGCTCGGCGGGAGTTTAATCTCATCCCAAGTTGAGAGAATATCATTCCAGGCAGTCGCGAGCAAAATTGGGACCATATCCCACTCGCTGAAAATTCCCCTTCTTTCCAAGTCCGCTATCTGTTCTTCATGGAAATCAAAATGCGGCGCGCCCATTAATGCGGCAAAATGATTCAGCGTGGCATGAAGCGCCGCGCGATACCCGCCCGGAGCGACTAATACCCCGTCTATATCCAATAAAATGATTTTGGTCATTGGCGGCGTTTTTCCAATTCCCGCATAATATCTTCGGGGGTTAACCCGCGCGCCGATAATAATACAAGCGTATGAAAAGCAAGATCGGCGATTTCTTCAATGAGGCGCTGATCCGCTTGCGCGAGCGCGGCGACGATCACCTCGGCGCTTTCTTCGCCCACTTTTTGCGCGATCTTAGGCAAGCCTTCCTGAAAGAGACTCGTCGTGTATGATTTTCCGCTGGGATTATTTTTACGTTCTTCGATAATTTCAAATAAAGCTTGAATATTCATTTTATTTTCTCTTTTCGTAAACGCGGCTTAGATGCTATTTCTATAAAAACAACTTTGCTCGCCTGTATGACAGGCAGGACCCGCAGGCTCGACCAAAATTAAAAGCGTGTCCGCATCGCAATCTATTTTGATTTCAATGACCTTTTGAGTATTTCCAGAAGTCGCGCCTTTATGCCAAAACTCATTGCGGCTCCGTGACCAAAAGACAGTTTCGCCTTTTTCAAGCGTCTGCCGCAAAGCTTCTTGATTCATATATGCCAGCATTAAAACCTGCTTTGTGCTTGCATCTTGCACAATCGCTGGGGCTAGCCCGTTTATATCAAACTTAATCGTTTCAATTAAATTATTTTCCATCTAATCTACCATCTGTTATTTATTAGACCTCTTGCAAATGTATTTGTAGGGCGGGTTTTTAACCCGCCATATGCGAAATTTTATAAGAACGTCAGGCTCAAAGCCTGACCTACAATTGACTTTCGCAAAAGATCAATTAGACCTTATCGGGGATTATTTTTCTTCTTTGATCGCGTCAATCCGCGTTCATCTGCGTCCAATAAAATAACTTTAGCTGATTACCGCTAAAGTCTGTTCCTTATCGGCACGCCTAGCTTTTGCAATTCCTGTTTCAACTCTACAATCTTCAACGCGCCATCGTGAAATAATGAAGCCGCGAGCGCCGCATCCGCTTGCCCGTGCGTAAAGGCTTCGGCAAAGTGAGAAATTTTTCCCGCGCCGCCAGAGGCGATTACCGGCACAGAGACCGCCTGTGCGATGGCGCGCGTCAATTCAAGGTCGTAACCTGCCAGCGTCCCGTCAGCATCCATACTGGTTAACAAAATTTCGCCCGCGCCAAGTTCCACTGCGCGCATTGCCCATTCAATTGCATGTAACCCAGTTGCCGTCCTGCCGCCATTTACATACACTTCCCAATCTGAAGCGCAACGCCGCACGTCCATTGCCAGCACAATACATTGAGCGCCAAAGCGCGCCGCGCCCTCCGCTAACACTTGCGGATTTTTCACCGCCGCAGAATTTATACTCACTTTATCCGCGCCAGCCAATAATAACTTCCGTATATCTTCTACCTCCCGCACGCCCCCGCCGACTGTGAGCGGCATAAAAACAGATTCCGCCACACGGCTGACTAAATCCAACGTGGTCTTTCGCCCTTCGAGAGTCGCGGAAATATCGAGGAAGACCAACTCGTCCGCGCCTTGTTCATTATACAAACGCGCCTGTTCCACAGGGTCGCCAGCATCGCGCAAATTGACAAAGTTCACGCCCTTCACTACGCGCCCATCTTTAATATCCAAACAAGGAATAATCCGTTTTGCTAACATCAAATCTCCGCTTATCCGCATTGCCGTAAGCAATCCGCTAACTCAATTGTGCCTTCATATAAAGCGCGCCCAACGATCGCGCCAGATAATTTTGCTTCGCGCGCCGCGATCACATCTGCTAAAGTGTGTACTCCGCCAGAAGCAATCACCGCGAGTCCGCTGGATTGCATCAGCGCTTTGGTTGCGGAGATGTTCAAGCCACTGCCCAAACCGTCTCTGCGAATATCTGTAAAGATCACGGTAGCTAGCCCAAAAGTCCGCATTTGAAGCGCGAGTTCAGTCGCTAAAATTTTGCTATCTTTTTTCCAGCCGCGCACGCTCACGAAACCGTCACGCGCATCAATGCCAACTGCGATTTTTTCCGCGCCAAATTTTTGAAGCGCATCTTTGACCAGCTCAGGCTGTTCAATCGCGATCGTGCCTAACACTGCGCGGCTGACTCCTAACTCCAAAACTTTTTCAAGCGCCTGCATGGAACGAAGTCCGCCGCCAAATTGCACGCGCGCGCCAAGTTTTAAAATGCTTTCTAACGCGAACTGATTTGTAGAATCATTCTCGCCAAACGCGCCGTCCAAATTCACCACATGCAACCAGTTCGCGCCGGCGCTCAGCCAGCGCTTTGCCGTCTCTGCAGGCTCGGCGCTATAAGCTTTCATCTGTTTTGGATCGCCCGCTTTCAAACGCACCACTTTGCCGTTGCGTAAATCAATTGCGGGATAAATCGTAAAGCTCATGTTAACTCCAGAAAATTTTTCAAAATTTGTAAGCCAACCGCCTGACTTTTTTCAGGGTGAAATTGCA
>JADLCG010000301.1 GCA_020847355.1 Anaerolineales bacterium
GATGTTTTGCTATCTTGCGGATGTAGAAAGGGCAGGCAGAAGAAAACCTAAGCTTTGAATTAAAAACTGAACCTCATTTCGCCGATTATACTGCAATTTAGGCGTATTTTTGATAAATGATAAATGTCACATTAAATCAAATTACATTTATCACATTTGTTTTCCTGCCGATAATGCTATGATGGCGCAAAATCTTAGGTTTTAAGCGATTCTGTTAAAAAGGAGAATACGATGTCCGAGAAGAAAGATCAGAACCAAGAACAAGAGCCGGTATCCTGGGGACAGAAATTATTTGACAATGTTTGGGTGTTATTTGTCTTGTCATTGCTGATTAGCACGTTGATCTACAATGTGTGGGGGATCGCTAATTTGTTGAGCGTGCCCCCGGCGCCCTAAGTAAATTCAAAACAAGGAGAATGTAAATCATGTTAGCGCCTGAACAGAATTGGTGGAGGCCCATGGGCCGGCTGGAAAAAACCTGGCTGACCTTAGCCTTGGTTTGGTGTATTTTCTTGACGATCATGATGCCGCTTTGGTATTACATGGGCAAGCAAAATGTGCCAACTGAAACGTATCGCACAACCGCGCAACAATTTGGGGCGACCGTCAATGAATTTGTGACCAAGTATCAAGTTGGCGAAGAAACGATTAATGGCATCACCCTGCCGGTTGTCGCGCCGCCGCCCGGTAGCGACGCATATATCCGCGCCAGCGCCTGGCAGTGGTATCCCATCTTGCAATTGGAAAAAGGCAAGGAGTATCGCCTGCACCTTTCTTCAATGGACTACAACCACGGCTTTTCGCTTCAACCGGTAAATATCAATTTACAAGTTTTGCCGGGTTACGATTATGTCGCCACGATCACCCCAACTTCCTCTGGCGACTTCACGATCGTTTGTAATGAATATTGTTTCGTTGGCCACCACACGATGGTGGGCAAGATTATTGTGAAATAGGAGAGATTGGAATGGCAACTCTTGCCCCCACAACCCCTTGGGTTAAGGATGCGAAAGACGATTATCGCACTTGCCCGGTCCTTACATTAAAGGTAGATATGCACGCAGAACGCCTCATCATCGCCAACGCGGTGATGGCGGTCGTTGTGCTGGCAATCGGCGGTCTCGCCGCGCTCTTGATCGCGCTCACGCGCTGGCAAGCCGTCCACCTGTTGGATGCAACTTGGTTCTATCGCCTGTTGACCCTGCACGGCATTGACATGCTCATCGCCTGGATGGTCTTCTTTGAAATGGCTGGCTTGCACTTTGGCTCGACAGTCCTGCTCAACGCGCGTCACGCCGCGCCCAAAGCCGCTTGGCTCGGTTTTATTATGATGACCGTCGGCGGTTTGATGGCGAACGTCGTCGTCTTGCTTGACCCGAAAAACACAGTCGCTTATACCGCTTATATGCCGCTCAAAGCCAGCCCGCTGTTCTACTTGAGCTATATCCTCTTTGCGGTTGGCGCGTTGATTGCGGTAATCACCTTCTTCATTAACATCGTAGTCGCCAAACGCGAAAAACGCTTTGAAGGCTCGCTTCCGCTGGTCTCTTTCGGCTTTATGACTGCCGCAATTTTAGCCACTTACACCTTGCTTCAAGGCGCGGCGGCAGTAGTGCCGGCTTTCCTTTGGTCGCTCAACATCCTCCCGCACTTTGATCCGGGCATCTACCGCAACTTCTTCTGGGGATTTGGCCACCCAGCCCAGCAGGTCAACTTAGCCGCGATGATCTCCATCTGGTATGCGCTCGCTCAAATCACCATTGGCATTCGCCCAGTCAACGAAAAATTCTCACGCCTCGCGTTTGTGCTTTACCTCTTCTTCATCAACCTCGGCTCGGCTCACCACCTGTTGGTAGACCCCGGCTTGTCCTTTGCGTGGAAGGCGGTCAACACTTCCTATGCAATGTACCTTGCCGTACTCGGCTCGATGATGCACGCCTTCTCGATCCCCGCCGCCATGGAAGTTGCGCTACGCGCCAAAGGGTTTAGAAAAGGCTTATTCGGCTGGCTACGCAACGCGCCTTGGAAGGAACCGGGCTTTGCCGCTATGGTTATTTCCATCATTATCTTCGGCTGGGTGGGCGGCGTTACGGGCGTAGTCATCGGCACGGAACAAGTCAATATGCTGGTTCACAACACCATGCGCTTGCCGGGTCACTTTCACGCTACGGTCGTTTCCGGCACCACCACCGCTTTCATGGGCTTGACCTATTACTTGATCCCGCTCATCTTCCGCAAAGAACTCAAACTCAAAAAATGGGCGACTTGGCAACCCTACATCTTCGGCGGCGGCATGTTGCTCCTCTCGCTCGGCATGATCGTCAGCGGTTTGCAAGGCGTTTCTCGCCGCAACTGGGACATCACTTTCGCTGGCGTAGTCCCCGGCACGATCGAACTCAGCCTCGCCGTCTTTGGCATCGGCTCAATTCTGGCGGTCATCGGCGGAATTATGTTCGTCACCATCGTCCTCACTTCCATCCTCACCGGACCTCGGCTTGAAGCCAGCAAATTATTGCTCGTCTCCGGCGATGGCAACCCCGTGCTTGAATCTACCAAGTTGACCGAGCATGATATGGAAGCCAAACAAAATCAACCAAAAGGCGCGTTTGTTTTGGTGCTTGCCTTCCTAGCTTGGTTCGCAATCTATTACTTCACCAACTGGTGGCTACTCGGACGCACTTGGTTCATCCGCTAATCTAAATTCAAAAGACTTCGGGGAGCGTACAGCCCCCGAAGTCTTTTTTGGGAAACTTATTTGTATATTTACGGTCAACAATGTTAGCTTCGTTATTGTTAGGTTTGCTGGGGAGTCTCGGTCACTGTGTGGGGATGTGCGGCGCAGTCGTCTTACTCTTTGATCGTCATCCGGCTTTTCAAAAGAAATTTGCTTGGGCGCTCGTTCATGCCGGGCGCATTACCGCTTATTCAACGCTCGGTTTTATTTTCGGCGCTTTCGGTCAGGCGCTTGGCTCGTTCGATAAACTCCAAGCCGTTCTCTCAATCGTTTTCGCCGTCGTCGCTTTTTACATGGCTTCCGCATTTATCGGATTAGCTCCCTCGCCGGAGCTTTTATTAACTCCGTTGACTCAACGCTGGGGACGCGCCATCCGCGCTTTCAAATCCGCTTCGCTCCTAACCGCATACCTGCTCGGCATACTTTGGGGATTTCTCCCCTGCGGCTTGGTTCTCACTGCGCTCGTTCCGGCAATCGCCTCCAAATCCGCAATTTACGGCGCGCTCAACATGCTTATTTTTGGCGCGGCGACTATACCAAGCTTACTTGCAGTAAAATGGTTCGCAAATAAATCTAAAGCGCGCGCCTGGCCCCGCGCCCTCGCCGCCCTCGTGATGATGCTCTTCGGCTTCCAATTCGCCATGCGCGGATTTGCCTCCCTCGGACTCGTCGGTCACTTCATGCTCGGCGAGTTAATGTTTTGGTAATGCCAACCTTCAACCTTCAACCTGCCACCTGACCCCTCATGCACCTCTCCGGCTATTCCACTTCACAAACGCTTTCCACCTGTTCCCTCTGCGGGTTAACGACTCTTCATCCGCTCACGAATGAACGCGGGGATATTTTTTGTTGCCCCTCATGCAAGGAAGTGGCGGCATTGTTAGCGGAGCCTGTTGTTCAAGCAACGGCGCAAAATGCAAAAGCGGTCAATATCCAAAACCTCACGCTGGGACTCAACGGCATGTGGTGTTCTTCTTGCGCGTGGCTGGTGAGCGAACGGCTGAAGCGCGCCAAAGGCGTGGTGGATGCAGAAGTGAGTTTTATTCAAGGGCAGGCAAATATCGCTTTTGACGCCGCGTCCACGAATCCCAAAGCGCTCAAGCGTAACGTTCAATCTTTAGGTTATCGCGCCACGCTCCCCGATGAGAAACCCTACGACGAAGAAGATTCCTTCCTCACGCGCTTATTGATTAGCGGCATTATGGTCTTGCACGATATGGTCGTTGGCGGCGGAATTTATGTGCGCGAAATTTTCGGCTGGGCAACGCCTGAATCGCAACCGCTGGTGGATTTCTTCCAAGTGATGATGTTAGTATCAAGCGTTCCCGTTTTGATCTTGCTGGGCTTGCCGATTTTGCGCGCGGGTTTAGCCAGCTTGTTTCGCGGACAACCTAACATTCACACCTTGATTATGATCGGGACATTTTCGGCGTTTGGCTTATCCGTTCGCAATCTCATTGTGGGGCATGGCGGTTTATATTTTGATACTGCCACCATGCTGATCTTTTTAGTCTCGGTGGGGCATTGGCTTGAAATGCAAGCGCATAAATCCAGCGGCAAAGCGGTGACGAAATTATTAGAGCAAATCCCGGAGACGGCGCTGGTCGTGACCGATCAAGGCGATCGGCAAGTGAAAGCGGCTGAACTCAAGCCGGGGATGCGTTTGCGCGTGCGCCCGGGCGAGCGCTTTCCAGTGGATGGGCTAATTGCCTTGGGCGCAGGCGATGTAGACGAATCGCTATTGACCGGCGAGCCGAAGCCAGTCGCGCATCAAAGCGGCGAAGCGGTCAAAGCCGGGACGATCAACCTTGACGGCAGTTTTGAAGTGATCGCCACCGCAGTTGGCGAAGCGACTGTCGCCGGTCAGATTGGGCGTTTGCTTCACGAAGCGTTGTGGGCGCGCTCTCCGCTTGAACGCACGGTGGATAAGCTTTCTGCGTGGATGACGCCCATTGCGCTGACTTTGGCGGCAATTGCGTTTTTTATCTGGAGCAATATCGGCGGCGCGGAAAAGGGTCTCATTGTCGCGCTTTCCGTTTTGTTGATTGCTTGCCCCTGCGCATTGGGCTTAGCGACTCCGCTCAC
>JADLCG010000302.1 GCA_020847355.1 Anaerolineales bacterium
AATATCACCTGCAAGTTGCATTTGCTTGATAATAAAATCGACTGTGCTTTGATTAGAAGACATGATGTTCCTTTTTGTAAAGATTATAGCCTTAAATAAAAAGAGTCATCATTTGATGACTCTTTTTATTTATTCAGCCCATTGTAGGTCAGGCTTTTAGCCTGACGTTCTTCTGAAATTTTGCACATGGCGGGTTGAAAACCCGCCCTACAAATACTTATGCAAGAGATCAATTGCAATAAAACAACAAGCCGTATCTTTGCAGACACGGCTTGTTCAAACTCTCCAATTCCCTAATCCCCAATTACTACTTACCAATTACTTGTTTCGATACAACGCTCGTATTTACTCGACTGCCTAAAGCGCTAGTCAATATCGCCGGTCACCATCGCCAGTTTCAATTCGCCGATCGCTTGGGTGATGTGAATTCCGCGCGGGCAGGCTTCGGTGCAGTTGTAGGCGGTGTGACATCTCACCGCGCCGTTGGTTTCGCTGAGAATTTCAAGGCGGTCTTCTGCGCCTTCGTCGCGGCTGTCAAAGATAAAGCGGTGCGCCGCCATCAAAGCCGCCGGTCCGTAATATTCGTCATTCGCCCAGAAAGACGGGCAGGATGTGGTGCAAGCCGCGCAGAGAATACACTTGGTCGTTTCGTCGAAGCGCGCGCGTTGTTCGGGGCTTTGCAGGCGCTCTTTCCCGTCCGCCGGCAGGGGCGCATCGTTGATCAAATACGGGAGCATCTTTTTGTAGTTATCAAAGAACGGCTCCATATCCACGATTAAATCTTTGGCGATCTTCAAGCCGAGCAAAGGCTCAACGGTGATGTGATCGCCCACATCGCGGATCAAGGTTTTGCAAGCGAGCATATTGCGTCCGTTAATACGCATGGCGTCTGAGCCGCAAATGCCGTGCGCGCACGAACGGCGGAAGGAAAGCGAACCGTCTTCCTTGCCTTTGATGTGTTCCAACACGTCCAACACGCGGTCGTTTGGGTGCGCGTCAATTTTATAAGTCACATAATTGCCGCGCTCGTCTTTTTCAGGATTGTAACGAAAGATTTTTAATGTAACTTCCATGTGAGCCTCTAATAAACCCGGGGTTTGGGTTGATATTTAGTGACGACCACCGGCTTGTAGCTGATTTCCAATTTGCCATTTTGCTTGCGGGTTAAGGTGTGTTTCAACCAATTTGCGTCGTCTCGTTCGGGATAATCCTCGCGTGAATGTCCGCCGCGCGATTCTTTGCGATTCAAAGCGCTCGCCGCCACCACTTCCGCAATGTCTAACAAGTTGCCAAGTTCCCAAGTGTTGAGCAATTCGGTGTTGAAGATTTTACCCGTATCGCTCACCTTAATATCTTTGAAGCGTTTTTGCATATCGCGGATTTTATCAACGGCGGATTGCATATCTTTCTCGTTGCGATAAATGCCAACTTCAGAGAACATCACGTGCTTCATCTCATTGGATAAATCGTAAGCGTTGGTTGCGCCGGAGCCGTTCTTCAGCGCCTCTAATTCGGACCTCGCGCCTGCTTCAGCGTCCTCGGGCAGTTTCGTCCACTCGGCAGATTTAGCGTATTCAGCCGCCTGTTGTCCCGCGTGCTTGCCGAAGACCACTAAATCCAGCAAGGAATTTGTGCCCAAACGATTTGCGCCATGCACGGAAACGCACGCGCATTCGCCCGCCGCAAACAACCCGGGGACTTTCGTGCCTTTATCGTCAATCACTACTTCGCCGTATTTGGTGGTGGGAATGCCGCCCATAGCATAATGCGCGGTAGGCTGAATCGGCATCATCTGCGTCACCGGATCCACGCCGAGATATACGCGGCAGAAATCTACAATATCCGGAATTTTGGAAAGGACGGTCTCGCCCGTAATGCGATACGGCGTGCCATCCGGATTGGTGCGCCCGTCTTCTTGCGCATATTTATTCACAGTTTCAGGGCGGATATCCAAATAGACATAATTCTTGCCGTCCACGCCGCGCCCTTCTTTGATCTCGGTGTAAATCGCGCGGCTGACTACATCGCGCGAAGCCAAGTCTTTGACGGTATGCGCGTACTTGGGCATAAAGCGCTCGCCTTTGCCGTTGATCAGCACTGCGCCTTCGCCGCGCGCGCCTTCGGTGATCAGGATGCCGAGTTTGTAAATGCCAGTGGGGTGAAATTGGAAGAATTCCATATCTTCCAGCGGCAAGCCTTTGCGTAGTAAGAGCGCCGCGCCATCGCCAGTGTAGGCGTACGCATTGGAGGTCACTTCAAAGATGCGTCCAAAACCGCCAGTGGCGAAAATGATGGATTTAGCGTGAAAGGTGTGCAGTTCGCCGGTGGCGAGTTCAAGCGCCACAATGCCGGCGGCTTTGCCATCCACCATAATGAAATCAAGCGCTTGAAATTCGTCAAAGAAATTGACTTTGTTTTTGATACATTGCTGATAAAGCGTTTGCAAAATCATGTGACCGGTGCGGTCGGCGGCGTGGGCGGCGCGGCGGACGGGCTTGCCGGTTTCGTTGTTGGTGTGCCCGCCAAACGGTCGCTGGGAGATGCGCCCTTCTGGGGTGCGGTCAAAGGGCAAGCCCATGTGTTCCAATTCCAGCACGGCGTGAATCGCCTCGTTGGTCATAAATTCAATTGCGTCTTGATCGCCGAGATAATCCGAACCTTTGACGGTATCGTACGTATGCCATTCGGGTTTGTCTTCTTCATAATTGCCCAAAGCGGCAGAGATGCCGCCCTGCGCCGCGCCGGTGTGCGAGCGCGTGGGATACAACTTGCTGATGACGGCGGTCTGCGCATTGCGGGAGGCGTATAAACCCGCCATTAACCCCGCGCCGCCCGCGCCGACTACTAACACTTCAAATTGATGATGATTTTTCATGGATCAACCTATGCAGTCCAAATAATGTATAAACCGGCTAAAGCCACGAGCCCGAAAATACCCATGTTCAAATAGCGATTCCAGTTGCGTTGATTATCTTTCGGGAGATAATCGTCGAGGATGACGATGACTCCATGCACGCCGTGCGAACCGGCGGTGAGCAACATTCCGCTGGCGATCAGCCGCCAGAACGAGCTAACCCACGGAGTCACATCCGCGATCTGCGTGGATTCAACATGCCCGGGGTTGGTGATCAGCGCCCAGCGCAAGACTTCCACAAAGGTCATGTTATGTTGCGCGCCCATGATCAACGCGCCAATTACGCCCAGCAAAATAAATCCATACATCCCCAAGGCTGTGGCGCGCGTGAACGCCCACATGAACATTTCAAAACTGAGGCCGCGTTTGGAGATTGGCAAAGCGCGGGATTTTAAATGACTCATGACATCCTCCCCAGCGCAGTGGTAACCACGCTAAAGACGGCGAAACCAAAGACAATGATGAAAAGCGCCAATTCCGCGCGAATGATCTGGCGGTAATAAGGCATTAATTTTTTTGGAAACAAATCCAAAATGACGATGCGTAAGCCATTGATGGCGTGAAATAAAACGCAGAAGAGAATAAAAATTTGAAACGCGGGGCTCGTGTAGAGCTTATTGATGAGGTCGCCAATTTTCCACCCTTGTTGTTCCGCGAACGTTGCCAAAATATGAATTGTAATAAACAGCGCCATCCCCGCTCCACCGATGCGATGCAAAATATAAGCCCAGAAAGGACTGTGACCTTTGTATCGCAGACCCGTGGAAAGACTAACATTCCTTTGCAGGCCCATCGAAAACCTCCAACATAAAAATTTGATTGTTATTTCCTGTACAAGTTTTTATTTTACTCCCCTCGGATGTGAAACGCTAGTTTTTTTAGGTTTTCAGCGCGGCGCAGAAAAAGCCCCAAGCAGTTCCTTTCTGCCAGCCAGCTTCTCAAACAGCAGTTACAATTGCCCCATCTTTTTCAAATTGGAGAAACTTTATGAAAACAACCAGCGGATTAGAATATATTGAAATTGAAGCCGGAACGGGCGCGCAAGCGGCGGCTGGCAAAACTGTGGCGGTGCATTACACCGGTAAATTGCAAGACGGCACAGTCTTTGATAGCTCCATTTCACGCGGACAGCCGATTGAGTTCAAGTTGGGCAAAGGCATGGTGATCAAAGGCTGGGATGAAGGCATTGCTTTGATGAAAGTCGGCGGCAAGGCGCAATTAATCATCCCGCCCGCCCTCGGCTACGGCGAACGCGGCGCAGGCGGAGTTATTCCGCCGAATGCGACGCTGGTGTTTGACGTTGAGTTGGTCAGCGTTCGCTAACGTTTATTCCGCCGTCCTCGGCGGCGGCGCGAATTCTTCAAGTTCTTTAACTACATCCGCCAGAGGCGCCACTTTGGCGGATTGTGATTCTTTTTTCCCGAACCCGAAATTATCCAAAACCAGCGCGCGTTTGAGCAGTTGAATCGCCAAGGCGGGGTCCACGCCTTTGGGACAGGCGTGCGAACACGCCCCAGCCATGTGACATTGATACGCGCCGTGAAAAGCGCCCACCGAATCGCGGCGGCTGTGTACGCCGCTATCGCGGTTATCCGCCGAGTAGCGATAGGCTTGCGTCAGCGCTTGCGGACCTAAAAATGCGGGGTCTGTCGCCGCGGTTGGGCAAGCCGCCAAACACACGCCGCATTTGATGCAATAAGTAAATTGACTGAAGGCTTCGCGCTCTGCGGGCGTTTGTAAAAATTCGCCGGAAGGCTCGCGCATTTCTTTCAAATCGGGGTGAATAATATACGGCTTCACTTCTGCGTGTTTTTCAACGAGCGGTTGCAGATCCGGCACTAGGTCTTTAACATTGGGATAATTGGGCAAAGGCTCAACGCTGACGATATCCGCTTCCAGATGCAGAACTTGAGTTTGGCAAGCCAACTGCGGGAATTGATTGACGAACATGCCGCACGAACCGCACACCCCCATCCGACAGGAAGAGCGCCACGCCAAAGACGGCTCTTGCTCCGCTTTGATTTGGTGCAGGGCTTCCAGCACGGTCATCCCTTCAAACACATTCACAGCGTAGGAATCCCAATGGGGCGCAGAATCAGTTTCAGGGTCAAAGCGGCGGATGCGAAAAGTAATAGTTTTAGCGACGAGCATATTAGCCTCCCAATTCAAAATTGAACGTCCACCAAGTCACATAGACGCCCAGCGCAAAGATGGCAATCCCAAAAATCAAAATGCCGAGATCAATCAGTTTGGCGAGCGCCGGAGACCAGGGCAATTCGCGGAGGATGCCGCGCGTGCCATACAAACCGTGATATAAACCCGCCGCCAACAATAAAATATAAACGACAAATTGACCGATGTTCTTCCCGCGCGCGATCATTGTGGAAAATTCGCGCGCTTTTTCTACGCTGAGCGCATAGAAGATCGGCGCATAGTGCATAAGCGCAAAGTGCGCGCCTAAGAGAACGAGAATGATGGGAATGACCAAAATGTGTAACGACCACAGGCGGGTTTCGCGCATGTTACGCTCCTTACGGAAAGAACAAACTTGAGCCGCCGAGCGCCATCAGCAAGCCGGCTAAGATCATCACGAGATAAGTTAAAGGGCGATGTTTCAACACGGAAGATTTATACGGATAGACCGGCTCTTGCGGTTTGCCTAAAAAGAATCCAAGTTCAACCAACATCAGGCGAATGCCGTTCATCGCGTGAAAGACCGCCGCGGCAAATAAAAGATATTCAATCACCTTGAACGGCGGCGAAGCAAACACAGCCATCAACTCCGCCCAGGCTTGCTCGCCGCGCATTCGATTGGCGGTTTCGAGAATGTGTAAAACCATATACGCGATCAGCCCCAAACCGGAAAGCCGATGCCCTAAATATAAATAGCGCTCAAATGTATATTTTCCGGCGTAAACCCAGCCGCGCAACCCCAAGCGGCGGTTATCCACAGCAGGCTTGTTATTCGTCATCAATACTTCCTTTCCACAGGCTTCCACATGGAAACATCCACCGCGCAATATTCCAAGCGCGGACCATTTTCCGCCTGATACGCCAGCGTGTGCTTCAGCCAATGTTCATCGTTGCGCGCAGGGAAATCTTGACGGGCGTGTCCGCCGCGCGATTCGGTTCGGTTCAATGCGCCAAGCGTCGCCGTTTCAGCCACATCCAGCATGAAGCCCGTTTCGATGGCGCGAATCAGATCGGTGTTATAGCGCAGGCTTTTATCTTTCACCGAAATGAATTGATAGCGTTCTTTCAATTCGCGGATCTTTCTCAACCCCGTTTCCATTTTTTCGCCAGTACGGAAAACCCCCAGCGTCAAATCTAAATTGTGACGCAGTTCTTTGCGGATTTGATAATGGTCTTCCCCGCCAGTGGATTGGATTAGCGCCTCTACCTGCGCCCAAGCCTGATTTATATTCTTCGGCATTTCCGCCGCTGGAACAGTTTTGCAATAACGCGCCGCCTCCGCGCCCGTCACGCGCCCCCAAACCAAACATTCGGCAGTGGAGTTTGCGCCCAAGCGATTTGCGCCGTGTAATGAAACGCACGCCACTTCTCCCGCCGCCCAAATATTTTCAATGCCTGTGCGCCCCTTGAGATCAGTATGCACGCCGCCCATCGTGTAATGCGCCACCGGGCGAATCGGAATAGGCGTTTCAATCGGGTCTATGCCGATGTGTTTCAAGGTCACTTCGCGGATCAACGGCAGGCGCTCCAGAATTTTTTCTCTGCCTAAGCCGCGTAAATCTAAATGGATGTAGTCCAAGCCTTCCGGTCCGGGAAAGCCGCGCCCCGCTTCGATCTCCAACATCTCAGAACGCGAGACCATATCGCGCGGCGCTAATTCCATTTTGGCGGGCGCGTAAACTTCCATGAAACGCTTGCCTTGATTGTTGAGCAAAAGCCCGCCTTCGCCGCGACAAGCTTCGGTCATCAAAATTCCGCTGGGGATTAAGCCCGTCGGGTGAAATTGGATGAACTCCATATCTTTGAGCGGCAAGCCGGCGCGATACGCCAAGGCTAACCCGTCGCCGGTTACGGTTTCGGAATAAGTGGTGAACCCGAAAATTTGACCCGCGCCGCCGGTGGCGAGGATCAGCGCTTTGCCGCGGATGAACACAGAATGACCTTTCAGCATGTCAATCATTGTCAAGCCGATGAAGCGCCCGTTTTCAATAACCAGCGAAACGACGAAGCCTTCGTCGTAACGCCGAAGTTGTTTGGTATGTTTCGTCAAGGTATCGTATAAGGTTTGCATTTCCAGCAAGCCGGTTTTATCGGCGGCGAAAACTGCGCGAGGATAAGTGTGCCCGCCAAAGGGTCGCTGGGCGATGCGCCCATCCTCCCGCCGCGACCACGGAATGCCCCAATGATCCAAACGCAAAATTTCCTGCGGCGCTTCCTGCACGAAGAAATCCACCACGTTTTGATCGGCGAGAAAATCCGAACCTTTGATCGTATCCCAAGCGTGGAGTTCGTAACTATCGCCTTCGTCCTGCCGTAAAACTGCCGCCGTGCCGCCTTCTGCCGCCACGGAATGCGCGCGCATCAATTGCAATTTGGAAACCAGCGCAATATCTAATTCTCCCTGACTGATTTGTGCGGCTTCCAACGCGGCGCGTAAACCGGCAATCCCCGTCCCTAAAATGATCAAATCGTGAGTGTAAACTTCCATGCGTTTTTCCTCGAAAGATCTTCAATCAATTTGGATTTTATTGTAGGTTTTTTTGGGGTTTGCGGTTAGTGATTTTTGTCATGGAATAGCGCG
>JADLCG010000303.1 GCA_020847355.1 Anaerolineales bacterium
CTATTCTCCGGGATGGCTGGCGTGCGGCGCATAATCGTTTCCAAATCCGCAGAGCGTTCTTTCTTGAGCGCCATATAAATACGCGGCATGATGGGAAAGTGAAATCCCATGTGAAATTCATCGCCGTTTCCAAAGTATGGGCGCACTTCTTCGGGCCACTGGTTCGCTTCGCACAGCAAAATGCGCTCCGTCCCGTATGCATTCATCACAGCCCGCAATTGTTTGAGGAAGGCGTGCGTCTCGGGCAGGTTTTCGCAGTTCGTGCCTTCGCGCTCAAAAAGATACGGCACAGCGTCGGCGCGGAAGCCGTCAATGCCTAAGTCGAGCCAGAAGCGGGCTACGTTGAGCATTTCCGCTTGCACCTTTGGGTTGTCAAAGTTTAAGTCCGGCTGGCTGGAATAAAAGCGATGCCAGTAATATTGTCCGGCAGTTTCGTCCCAAGCCCAGTTGGAGTTTTCCGTATCAATGAAAATAATCCGCGCTTCGGCATATTTCTGATTCGTATCGCTCCAGACGTAATAATCGCGATAGGGCGAGTTACGGTCGGCGCGGGCAGATTGGAACCAGGGATGCTGATCGGAGGTGTGATTCAGCACGAGGTCCAGAATGAGGCGGATGCCGCGTTCGTGCGCGGCTTGAATCAAGGTTTTCAAATCCTCAAGCTGACCATACGCCGAATCCACATTGTAATAATCCGCAATATCGTAGCCGTCGTCATTTAGCGGCGAGGGATAGATCGGCATGATCCAAATACAATCCACGCCGAGCGTTTGTAAATAATCCAACTTTTCAGTTAAGCCTTGCAGATCGCCATGTCCGTCGCCGTCGCTATCCTTAAACGAGCGGACTGAAATTTGATAAAAGACTGCGTTTTTGTACCAAAGGTTTTGATTTGTCATGTTTATATTTTTTGCGCTCCGGCAAGGCGCTAGACCTCGCCTGCGCGAATTGTTAAATCAGCTTTCATAGAATTTAGATTGATCGGAAAACTGCCGCGTCCCTAACCTTTGACCGCGCCGGCTAACATGCCGCGCACAAAGTAGCGTTGTAAGCTAAAGAAGACCAGCATCGGCAAAAGCATGGAAAGGAACGCCGCCGCAGTTAATAACTGCCAGCCAGCCCCCAGCGAAGTGACCATATTGCTGATCTGATAAGTCATCACTGGGGTTGTGCCGCCGAGAAAAACCAGCGCCACGAGTAAATCGTTCCACACCCACAGGAATTGGAAAATGCCCAGCGAAGCGATGGCTGGCATGGCTAACGGCAAGACCAATTTGTAGAACGCCGTCCAATGCGAAGCGCCGTCTAAATATGCCGATTCAAATAGATCGCGCGGGAGCGCCCCGAGAAAATTCCGCATGAGGTAAATGGCATACGGCAAACCAAAGCCGGTATGAAAAAGCCAAACGCCGAGGAATGTGCCATTCAAACCCAATTGCGCGTATAAGCGCGAGATCGGCACGAGCGTCATTTGAAGCGGAACGACTTGCAAGCCAACGAGAACGGCAAAGAGAAAGAAACGTCCTTTGAAATCCAGCCAGGCAAAGGCATAACCGGCAAAAGCGGCAAAGAGAATCGGCAAGGCGGTCGCGGGAATAGTCACCAACAAACTGTTGACGAAAGCGCGTCCCATCCCGCGCGGATTGAGCAGGTCGCCAGCGTTGCATTTCATATCCGGCGGTTGCGTTCCGGCGGCGCAATCTTGTTGATAGGTGCGCGTGCCGCGATAACCAACGATGGCGTCAATGTAATTGCTAAACGTGAAGCGCGATTGAGATTCAATGCCGGAAAGATGCTTGAGGTAAACGGCAATATCTGCGGCAGATTGCGCTTCCGGAAGCGGGGTTGCGCCCATGTGCGGCTGACCGTTGATCTCTTTTCGCAAGTCCGCTAGCAATTGAAGCGAGCGCGGAAACTGTGCGACGAGCGTCGGGTCGGTCAAGTTAGCGCTCGGGATTTGATCGCCTTGCGCGCCGTGACAAGCCGCGCAAGCCTGATCATAAGCTTGCGCCCCACGCGGCGGAGAGAGGACCGTCCACCAGCCGGAAGAGTTGATCGCCTGCGCTGGGCGTAAAGAAGTAACCAACAAACCAAAGGTTGGCAGAAGCCAAAGTAAGAGCATGAAGATCACGCCAATATGAATCGGCAGGCTGTTCAAAAAATTATTGATCCGTTCGCGGTTCATCGCATTTCCTCCTGCGCGAGAAAGCGCTGAATGTTCATGTAAATAAACGGGATCACCGCCAAAATCAAAACCACCGCCACCGCCGTGCCGCGCCCCACATTGAAATTGATATACATTTCAGAATACATCCGATTGGCGATTACGTCCGTATTGAAATTTCCGCCGGTCATCACATAAACAATATCGAACAATTTCAACACATTGATCACCATCGTCGTGATCACCACTACAATCGTGGGCGAAATGATCGGCACGATCACGCGCCAAAAGATGATCAACTCATTCGCGCCATCTACCCGCGCCGCTTCAAGCACTTCGCTTGGCACGGCTTTGATTGCGGCGGAAAGAATGGTCATGCAAAAACCGGTCCAAATCCACACGCCCACCACAATCAAAGCGGCGGTATTCAAACGCGGCGTGGAAAGAAAAGCCACCGGCGCATACCCCAGCTTTGTGATGATCGAATTGAGCAAACCGATCTGCACTTGTTGCGTGCCATAATCGTAGACGAATTTCCAGATCACGCCCGCGCCCACAAACGAGACTGCCATTGGCATAAAGATGATGGCTTTCGCCAGCGCCTCATACTTGACCCGATCTGCCAGCGTTGCAAAGAGCAATCCCAAGCCGACAGTTCCGCTC
>JADLCG010000304.1 GCA_020847355.1 Anaerolineales bacterium
CCGGCGATGGGCAGGCTCGTTTTGAACGCGAGGCGCGCGTAATGGCGGGCTTGCGCCATCAGAACATCATCCAAGTTTATGATTATGACGTAATTGAAGCGCAACCATGTTTGATCATGGAATACATCCCGGGGGCTTCTTTAGGCGCGTATCTCAAAGCTTTGCATCAACGCGGCGAAAAACTTTCCTTTAATCTGATTGCCAAAATTATCAAGCCATTGGCTTCTGCAATTGATTATGCTCACGGTCAAAACATCGTTCATCGGGATATTAAACCCGCCAACGTTTTACTGCGCTCAGCGACAGGACCCATTGACCCCGATAAACCTCTGCCTGACGACGTGGAACCGATCCTTACCGACTTTGGGCTGGTTCGCTTACTAGACGCATCTATCCAAACCTCAACTGGAGCGATCTCCGGCACGCCGGCTTACATGAGCCCAGAGCAGGCTCGCGGCGATAAAGTCGATTCGCGCACTGATATTTACTCCTTCGGCGTTATGCTCTACGAAATGTTAGCGGGCGCCGTGCCGTTTGAAGCCGAATCTTCGTTTGGTCTGCTGATGAAGCATCTCAACGATCCGCCGCCGCACATCCTCGGTCTCTCCAGCGATTTGCAAGCGGTTCTAGATCGCGCGCTCGCCAAAGACCCAGCTCGGCGCTATGCCAATGCCACAGCTTTGGCGGATGAATTCATCGCCGTTTTCAACGGTCAAACCGTCTCGGCAGATACAGTTACGCAAATCAAGATCGCTAATTTGGCTTTAGAGAAAAAGAAGCAAACGGTCAATGTGGCATGGTTGAGTTCGCCCTTATTCAAGATCGGCGCGCTCATTATCGTCGGCGCTTTGGCAGTTGTCGGCTTTATCTCTTACGCCAACAAAAGCCAAAAGGATAAGATCGTCGCTCAAGTTTCCTTTGCCGATTTCAACAGCGTCATGGATAAGCTCACGCTCGCCACCACAGACCTCGGCGCTCCCGAAGCTGAAATGCACTACGAAGCGTGGTTGCTTAACGAAGGCGGCGAAACCAGGCGCGATATTGGCACAGTTAATATGAGTTCTGGGCATGGTCAATTGAGCTATCTCGACGCAGAAGGTAGAAATATCCTCGCCTTCTTCGATCAAATTGAAATCACGCTTGAAGAGGATGGTCAAACTGCCGGTCAAACCTCTGGAGAAGTAGTTGCATCCTTCACCCTCCCCGGTAAAGCCTTAGTTCACATAAAACATTTATTGGTCAACTATTCCGAAGCTCCCAATAAAAGCGCATTAATTCAAGGCTTGTGGTTTAGCGCGGATCAAATCGCCACCACCGCCGATGAATTACAAAAAGCGTTTGAAGAAAATAATGAAGCGCTGGTCCGCAGAAAAACCGAAGAAATTATCAATCAACTGGTAGGGAGCGCCAACGCCGGTTTATACAAAGATTGGGATCAGAACGGCAAGATTGACAACCCGGGCGATGGATACGGCTTACTCTCCAATGGCGAGCCCGGCTACAACGACCGCGGATATATTCCGCAAGTGATTTCTCACGCTAATTTTGCAATGTCGGCTTCGGACGCCACTCCGAACATCAAGACCAATGGACAGGCGGCTGTAATTTCCGCTCAAAATATGCAGGCTTGGTCGCAGGAATTGCTCGATAAAGCGACGCAACTGCAGAAAATGCCTTATGGCAACGGCATGGCTGAGTTGATCGCTGAAATTAATATTTTATCTAAGCAAATCGTGCTCGGCGTAGATAAAAACGGAAATCAAATCATTGAGCCGATTGCCGGCGAAGGCGCGGCGGACTCCGCTTACGAATACGCCTATAATATGGCGCGTATGCAACTCCTGTTAGGCGCAAAGCGCATCCCAGCGACGGCGATCCCGTGAAATTAAAAGGCTTCAGTCTAAAGACTGAAGCCTTTTTTCTACTAGAGCGTCCGGCTTATGGGGCGAATTGAAATTGAGGGATTTGACCGGTATATCCGAGATATACGCCATAAGCGGCATTGCCGCAACCCAAAAGCAAAGTAAAAGCGCAAAGCGCTAAGCCAATAATCGCTAGCGTTTTTTGAGATTGATCTTTCATTCCTAAAAAGCCCAGCACGATACCAACCAGCGCCAGCGGAATGCCGCAAATTGGAAAAAACCAGGCGCACAGATTGATTACGCCCAAAACCAATGAGGCAATCGCCATGATTCGTTCGTTACCGCCAGAAGCGGGGGCGGGCATTACGGGTTGATTTGTTTCCATTTTAGATTCTCCTGTGGGTTATAAAGAATAATTAGTTGCGCTCAAAAACGCAAAAATACCAAAGAAGGCGCAAACGAGTAACAACTCAAGCCCGGAGATTGCCAGCCCCACGATGGCGAGCGTTTTCTGTTCCGGGTCTTTCAAGGCAAAATATCCGAGGATCAGCCCAATCGGCGAGAAAATCGCCATGCAGGGTAAGCCGAAGAGCATAAGGCCAAGGCCGAGAACTCCAAAAACAATCGAGAATATAGCCAGCATCCGCTCATTGCCGGGAATCTGTGGTTTTGAAACGCCGATAGGTTCATTGGAAGATTCCATAATTACGCTCCCGGTGGATGTTAAGCTTATTTTTATCGAAATCCATATAATTTACAAATGCGGTCTGCTTATGCAGATAATGCCTATTATAAGGCATGTTGCAAAAGTCAATCGAAAGCCCACAAGATTAGACACTCCTCCAATAAAAAGAAACCGCCAAGAAATCAGGAAGCGCGTTCTTTGCCCAACCCCAAAACAAGCGATACAATAACGCTATGGAAATTTCAGAAAAACTTCAAGGCATTCTCGCCACCCTGCCCGCCAAGCCGGGTTGCTATATTATGAAAAACAAAGAGGGGGTGATTATCTATGTCGGCAAGGCGATTAACCTAAAGAATCGGGTGCGCTCCTATTTTCACGCCGATTCAAGTCACGACGAGAAAACCCGACGGCTGGTGCAAAATATCGCAGACCTTGAATGGATCGTGGTCGGCTCCGAACTGGAAGCGCTGATTCTGGAAATGAACCTGATCAAGAAACATCGTCCAAAATACAACATCCGCCTCAAAGACGATAAGCGCTATCCATACATCAAAATTCACTGGAACGAACCGTTTCCGCATGTGACCGTGACGCGCAACATGGAAGAAGACGGCTCGCGTTATTTTGGTCCATATACTTCAGCGTGGGCAGTTTATCAAACGCTCGATGTGCTTCGCCGCATTTTTCCTTATTTAACTTGCGACCGCGAAATTACCGGCAACGATAAACGCGCCTGCCTATACTACGATATTAAATTATGTAGCGCCCCGTGTATTGGCGCAATTAGTCAGGCGGGCTATCGCGCTATGATTTCGGATTTGATGTCTTTTCTGAGCGGGCATAGCGAAGAGATCGTCCAGCGGCTGAAAACTGAAATGGAAAAAGCCTCCGAAGAAATGCGTTTTGAAAAAGCCGCCGCCCTGCGCGATCAACTCAAAGCCGTGCATTCGATTATCGAAAGACAAAAAATTGTCTTTGCCTCTGATTATCTGGATTCGGATGTGCTGGCAATGGCGCGCGAAGACGGCGAAGCCTGCGTGCAAATCTTCTTCATTCGCGGCGGCAAATTGATCGGGCGCGAATATTTCATTCTCGAAGGCACAGAAGATACAACCGACACGCAAGTGATCTCGGAATTCATTAAACAGTTTTACGCCGAAGCCGCAAACCTCCCGCAACAATTGATGATGCCCGAAGAAATTGAAGAGGCGAAGATCATCGGTCAGTGGTTACGCTCCAAACGCGGCGGCGAAAAAATCGAGTTGGTCGCGCCAAAAGAAGGGCAACCGCAAGAACTGGTCAAGATGGCGGCGGAAAACGCAACCGAAACTTTGCAAGCCCTGCGCGCCCAATGGCAGGCAGACGCTCACAAACAAGAGCAATCGCTTGCCGAATTGCAAACCGCTTTCAAATTAAATGCGCCGCCTAATCGCATTGAATGTTATGACGTGAGTCATACGCAGGGCGTGGCGACCGTTGGCGCGATGGTAGTTTTTGAAAAAGGCGTGCCGGCTAAAAATTTATATCGCAAATTTAACATTGATAGCACGAGCATTGGCGCGCCCGATGATTTTGCTTCGATGGAAGAAATGCTCACGCGCCGCTTCAAAAGATGGAAATCTGCTCAAGAAACAGAGGCGGGCCCGGGGTCCAAGCCAGATGCGTCTTTTTCCTTTTTGCCCGATCTCATCATCATAGACGGCGGCAAAGGTCAACTTGGGCGCGTGGTCAAAGTCCTTGAAGAATTTGATTTGTTTGAAAAAATTCCAATCGTAGGCTTGGCGAAGCAGGAGGAAGAAATTTTCTTTCCGCACAATAGCAAGCCCTTGTTATTGCCGCGCCACTCACAGGGACTTTATCTCGTGCAGAGGATTCGCGACGAAGCCCACCGTTATGGGATTACGGCGCACCGCTCGCGCCGCTCGAAGTTGGGTTTTGCTTCCCAGCTTGATTCTATTCCGGGCATTGGTCCCACCCGCCGTAAAGCGCTCTTGAAACATTTCGGTTCTATGGATAAGATTAAGGAAGCGACCAAAGAAGAACTGAAAAACGTCAAAGGTATTACCGAAACTGCGGCAGAAAGCATTAAGGCACACCTCGAATGAAAACTGTTTGGATTGTTGATGATGATGAAGAAATGGGCAGCGCCGTTTCATTGATGTTGAGTTTGCTGGATTGCGCAACAAAACATTATATGAACGCTAAATTGGGCGCGCAGGCATTGATGGCGGCAAAGACCCCGCCGGATTTGATGATCTTAGATATCAACATGCCCGAAGTCACCGGTTTGGATTTGTTAGAATTCATCCGGCGCAACCCAAAATGGCAAGACCTGCCCGTGATCATGCTCTCCTCCGAAGCGGCGGACGTAACCGTAGATCGAGCCATGCAAATTGGCGCAGACGGCTATGTGATGAAACCGGTCACATTGGAAGAGCTGGAAAAAGTAATGGCGCAAGCGTTTTATCGGCACATCAAAAGATAAGAAAGATAATGGAAATGGCAATAAAAAACTCAAAAAACAAGACGCAGAAAAAAACTTCAATAACTCCGCAACAAAGGACGGCGCAAATTGTTTTTGCAATCTTCGCCGTGATGTTGATCCTTTCAATGGTGCTTTCGGCGACTGTAGGTTTCTAGCGCCCTCAATCAAACAAAGCAGAGAATTGGCATGTCGGAAAGCGCATCTGCAGTCGAAATTGTGATCGAGTTCAATGCCGCATTCAATCGCCACGATGTTGAGGCGATGATGCGCTTGACCAGCGCGGATACTGTCTTCGAGAATACGAACCCAGCTCCAGACGGGGCGAGATATTCAGGCAAAAGCGCAGTGACTCAATTCTGGCGGGACTTTTTCCGCGAGGCGCCCAACGCGCACATTGACATTGAGGAAATTTTCGGCAACGAGTCGCGTTGCGTGATGCGCTGGCGCTATACCTGGGGCGCTGGTCACATACGCGGCGTGGATATCTTCACGTTGAAGGACGGCTTAATCGCCGAAAAGTTTTCGTACGTCAAAGGCTGAGCGTCTCTGAAACAAGAAAATGCAGTAGAATACACCGCGCCCTACCGGGGTTTAGCGCAAACCGTTAAATAGAGGAATCATGCTCGACAAATTACAAGCCATTGAAGAACGCTTTGACCAGATTGGAAGCGAATTACTGGAAGTTGGCACAAACTATCAGCGCGCCGCGGAATTGAATAAAGAGCGCGTGGATCTAGAACCGCTGGTCGAAAAATCCAGAGAATACCGCCAAGCCGTCAAAAGCTTGGAAGAAGCCAAAGAAATCATCGTCCACGAAAAAGACGCGGATTTGATCGCGCTCGCCAAAGCGGACGTGGAAGACTTTGAACCAAAAATCGAAGCGCTTGAAAAAATCATCAAGGGGATGTTAGTTCCCAAAGACCCGCGCGACGATAAAAACGTGATCGTTGAAATTCGGGCGGGCGCCGGCGGCGACGAAGCCGCCATCTTCGCTTCTGATTTATTCCGCATGTACACGCGCTATGCCGACGACAAAAAATGGAAAGTGGATTTGATGTCTGAAAGCGCGATTGGCATTGGCGGATATAAAGAAGTGATTTTTGAAGTGAAGGGCAAAGGCGCGTATTCAAAATTGAAATACGAATCCGGCGTGCATCGCGTGCAACGCGTGCCAGCCACCGAAGCCCAAGGCCGCATTCACACCTCCACCGCCACCGTCACCGTACTGGCGGAAGTGGACGACGTGGAAGTGGACATCCCCGAAAGCGACATTGAAATTGAAGTCTACCGCTCTTCCGGCGCGGGCGGGCAAAACGTGCAAAAAAACTCCACCGCCGTGCGTCTGTATCACAAACCAACCGGCATGATCGTCACTTGTCAGGATGAACGCTCGCAACTACAAAACAAATTGCGCGCCCTGAGCATTTTACGCGCGCGCTTATATGATATTGAACTGGCTAAACGTCAGGCGGAGTTGGAAGCGGATCGGCGCTCACAAGTCGGCTCCGGCGATCGCTCCGAAAAAA
>JADLCG010000305.1 GCA_020847355.1 Anaerolineales bacterium
AATGTGGCGTTGATCGTGGTCAGCGTGGGCATGGCGATAATATCCACCAGCGGACCGACGGTATATTCGCCGTATTCGCCGGGCTTGCAATTAAAAGACGTATCTAATTGATAACCGGAGCTATTGGTTAACTGTGCGCGCAAAATGTCGCCATTTGCCGCATTGAGCATAAACAAATCGGCTTCGCTCGCCGCCATGCGACTGATATTAATTCCTAAATTGGAGCTAAAGACCTGATTAAACTGTAAGCGCGTGATGCCCAGCAAACTATCTAATTGATTATTCGCCTCTTGACGCAGTTTGAGCGATTCGTCCGTTACGCCGTGTTCTTCCGCCTGAAGCACATTGGTCAGCACGGCTTCCCAACTTTTGCGTTGTTCAATCGGGTCGGTTAACAAAACCGCTTGTTCGCGTTTTTGCTTGGCTTCGTAGATATACGTCTCATATTGTTGACTGCGCCCATACTTCAAATAGACCATCGTCAAAACGACGACGATCACCAAAGGCACAATCAGCGCAATCGCCAGCATTGAGAAGTTCGATGGGTTGGCAAGTTCTGGCTGGTGCGGCTCGGCGCTGGGAAGCAATCTGGGTAGAAAGTTTCGCAGGCGCTCGCCAATGACCGCGCTCCACTTGCGCGAAAATTGAATCCCGCCGGCGAGCGTTTTAGCGGCGCGGCGCGCCTGCGGAGAAGGCTCACGCGGCGCAGGCGGCTCGGCAATAATTTTTTCTTCAGGCTGAGTCGTTGGCAGTTCAGGCGCTTTATCCACCAAAGTTTCGTAAACCGAATCGATTGAAGCCGCGCTAGGTTGTAAACTGGCGCGTGGAATAGAAGCCGGAAAATCATTTTTACTAACCGAGCTACGCGGCAAATTAGCGAGCGCATTCGCAGTCGGCTTGGCTTCTTCCGGCTCCGGCGGAATGGCGTAAGCGGAAGGCTGAACGACATGCGCCGAATCTTCTTGCGGCGTTGGAATAGGCTCTTCGCGGCGCGGCAAACTGGCGGGGAGAGTAGGAGGCGGCGTTAGCTTTTCTTCAATTTTTTCTTCCTTGTTTGAAATCCCGCTTAATAAATTCATCTCGCCTGTGCCGTTGACGGTTTGCATCAACACGGCGTTCAAATCTTCCGTAGTCGCGGCGCTCAAACGTCTCCGCATGGCGTCCAATGAAGAAGCGGTAGCGTCCTTCAACGCGCCCTGCCAAGTATTTGGAACTTTACCGCAAAAAATTAAACGATCTCCAATTTGCAAAGGCGTTTGCGCGTAATGAATCGCCGCGCGTTGACTAATGCCCAAGCCCTTGCCGGAAACGTTCGGCTCAAAAACATGCCGCGCTTCGTTCTGTCCAAAATAAAAAGCGTGCATGGGACCGCTCAGCAAAAAAGTAATTTGCAAATCGCGCAAAGCGCCCAGCGCCAGCCAGCCAATCGTATATTGACCGCGACTGCTCGTTTCCATATTGCGCGCTAACAACGCCTGATTAGTCGCCTCGGCGGATACTTTCAAAGCGTTGGTCTGTGAGCCGGAAGTTGCGTAAAAAACCTTGGCAGTTTCTTCTGCAAACTGCATATATTCGCTCGTTGTAAAAACGGAATTTCCCGTGAGCAAAAGATACACAACCAGGCGGTCTTGCTCTCTGCCGCGCGCCGCCGTGCGCGGCGGCGTGAGCGCCAACAAACCCGGCATCGTTGGAACTTCCTGCCCATTAATTCGATAAAGTGGAGAAATTGTAAGGTTGAGCGCCATGTAAGAATATCGCCTAAGTCCGCTTCATTATACTGGTAAAATTCTGCGCCTATGAACTACACACTTCACTCGGATTTTTCAGAAATCAACCCGCAAAGTTGGAACAACCTGCTCACAGAATCGATTTCCGATTCCCCCTTTATGCGTTATGAATATCAAACCGCTTGGTGGCAACAGCGCGGCGGCGGCGAATGGCAAAACGCGCAACTCGTTTTAATCTCCGCCAGCGCAGGCGAAAAACTGATCGGCATCGCCCCGCTCTTCATCGCCGAATATGAAGGTCAACGCGCAATTTTATTGAACGGCAGTATCGAAATCTCGGATTATTTAGACGTTATCGTTCGCCCAGCGGATCACGCTCAATTTATTTCCGGTTTGCTGGATTTTCTCGCCTCAAACTTAACTGATAATTGGTCTGCCCTCGATTGGTACAACCTCCCCGATTCATCGCCCACGCTTGCCGCCCTCAAAGCCGAATCTGCCAAACGCAAATGGACGCATCACGAAGAAATGTATCGTCCCACGCCGCGCATACCGCTCAACCGAACATTTGACGAATATCTCGCTACCATTGATAAAAAACAACGCCACGAAATTCGCCGCAAAGCGCGCCGCGCCGAAGAAAGCGGACGCGGCGTGCGCTGGTACATCTCCGAGATGCAAGACCCCGAAGCGGAAATTGACGCCTTTATCAAATTAATGGAAGGCGATGAAAACAAAGCCAAATTTCTCACCGAACCCATGCGCGCCCAAATGAAAGCCGCGATTCGCGCCGCACATCAAGGCGGCTGGTTATGGTTAGCCTTTCTCGAAGTAGACGGTCAACGCGCCGCGGCGGCTTTGAATTTTGATTACAACAATAAACTCTGGGGCTACAACGCCGGAGTCAACCGCGCCTTCATGGAACTATCCCCAGGCTGGGTTTTGCTCGGCTACATCCTCCAATGGTGTTGCGATAACCGCCGCAGTGAATTTGATTTCATGCGCGGCGACGAAGAATATAAATATCGTTTTGGGGCGGTCAATCAGTATGTGATGCGCGCCCGCGTGGAAAAGTAAAAATTTATCTCTAGCGCGCTCGGCAATCAGGCAAATCGCCCCGTCTTCAAACGGGGTTTTATATTTCCCGCGTGCTATACTCAGCCAAAACTTCCGCTCACAGAGCGCCAATGAAAAAGAATTCTCTATTTCTTTTTACTTTTATCCTTGCGGCTTGCGGCGCAACGCCAGCCCCTATTTCCGCGCCCAAAGCGACCGATTTGCCGCGCCAAACTGAGGCGCCGCCCGCTACATTCACGCCGGTCTGCGCCGCCAGCCAACTGACCCAAGCAAAGTTGGAGGCAGTCCTTGCGGATACAGCCGATCTATTTGATGCGACCGCCTGGGAAAGAACTTCTGAAATCAAAGCGAATCAAATTTCTATCGTTTGGCAGAACATTCCGCAAAGCGCAATGGTGTTCTTAGAAACGCGCTTCTTTCCGTGCGGCTATACAGAAGCCGAATCAAATCAGAAACTTGATAAGCCCTATTGGGATACTTTATTCGCAAATTACGCGGAATACAAACTCCTCAGGCAATGTCAATTAGATACTGGAACGCGCCTATATGAATTCAAAACCGTCAATCAAGGCTTCAATTATCACATCCGTTATTGGACGACCAAACCGGCGGCGGGCGAATTGACAGCCACCATGCTGGTCTTTCCATTTGGCTCTGAAGCCCAACTCGATCAATACGCGCTTCAACTATTCCCAGAAATACCCTATTGCGCTTAAAGATAAGGAACCCGCTCTATGAAAAAGATTTTGAGTCTCTTCTGCCTGCTTCCGCTTTTGCTGGGTTGCGCGCCCGCCTCCGCCAGCGCCATTGGAACTAATTGCGATTCGCTCCAGCCGACCAACGGCGACGTGCAATACGCGCTAGATTTTGGAAACGCCTTATTCACAGAAGCCGTATGGGAGCGCAGTTACACCGTCCGCGAGTTAGACGTAATCGTCAATCGCGTCCATCGTAGCGCCCTCGCGCTGGTGGATATTTCGCTTCTACTATTTTGCAACGATAACGGCACAGACGATATTGAACTCTTTTACAACAATCAAACCGTTCAAGAAGGCTTTTCAAATTACGAAAACGCCGTCATCGTTAATTCCTGTCAAAAAGATAACCTGCTGTTATATGAAGTGACCGGCTCAGCCGATGGCGTTGATTATTCCATTCATCAGTGGATTCGGACATTGAGCAAAACCAGATTGCTCAACGTCGTCGCCGTCTTTCCAAAAACTGAAGCCGCCTTGAACGAAAAATATAGCCAAGGTCTCTTCCCGGAATTACCTGCTTGTAAATAAAGCAACGCAACCAAAAATAATAAAGAAGCGCGCTCATTGTGAGCGTGCTTCTTACTTCTTCATCCGCTTATCTATTTCCCGTCCGTTATTCCCCCAAGAGCCAATCCATAAATCCGGGTTTCTTCTTTTCCGTCTCGTCCACCTTCGGCATGGAAAGAAGCACAACCGTAATATTGTCATGCCCGCCGCGTTCGTTGGCGACTTCCACTAATTTTTCGGCGGCGTTTTTCAAATCTTTTTTAGAGTTGATGATATTCATAATTTCATCGCTCCACACCAAATCGGTCAAGCCGTCGCTACACAGCACGATCGTATCGCCATGCGCCAAATGAAACCCCTGATTGCTTTCAGATTCGGCGCGCGATTCTTCATCATCAATGCGTAAGCGAAAATCAACTTCAGGGAGTTTCAGCCCGCCTAAATGGCGGCGGATGACGTGTAAGTTGGGATGGTCGCGCATTTGTTCGGCGGTAATAATGCCTTTTTCAAACGCTTCCTGCACCCAAGTATGATCCACCGTCAACTGCTGAATATGATTGCCGCGAATCAGATAGATGCGGGAATCGCCCACATAAGCGGTATACAGTTTATTTTCAATCACCCACACGCAAGCGCAAGTGGAACCCATGCCTTCTTCTTCCTCTTTCCCAGCGGAATGTGAAGCGATGGCTTGACTGGCGTCATGGATGGCATTCTCTAAAATTTGGAGCGGTTTGCGGGCGTTGCTTTCGGCGATCCCCTTGGTAATATAGTTGACGGCTAGTTCCGCGGCGATTTCCCCAGCGCGATGCCCGCCAATTCCATCCGCCACAACCGCAAATAACGCCGAACGCGAATCGTCCGGACTAAATTGGAAAGCGGTGACTGCGTAGCGATCTTCATTGTTTTTGCCCGTCATTCCCGGGTGGCTGTGCGTGGCAACGTGCAAATGAGGAAGCGATGTGCGGATCATTCTTCAGGCGGCAGAACTGTAACTGTGGGTTTCCTAACCTCAGGCGTTGTCGAGAGCGTAAACCTGTATATCAACTTGCCAAAGTGTACCATATCCCCAGCCATTAATCTGCGCCCCTCGCGCGGCGCAAGTTCATAATTGATCCACGTTCCAGAAATGGAGCCGCTATCTAACAGCAAGAATCCGCCATCCTCCGTTTGGCGCAGACGCGCATGAACAGAAGCGATGGAAGGATCGTCCAAAATTTGATTCGCTTGCACAGGGTCTGTGCCAAAAACGATTTCTTTTTCATACAGCGTGATTGGATTCGCCGCCAACGGCTGACCTTCCGAACTGATGCGGATAAACGCCGCCAGCGCTTCCTGCGCGGACCTTTCGCCGGTTTCTGTTTTCTGAGGCTTGGTTCTCGGTTTACGCGGCTTCGCCGCTTTAGGCGCGTCCGCTTGAAGCAAAGGCGTGACTACGGTTGTAATCGGTTGAGTCAACGGGTCGGCTTCGGCGCGGCGGGCTTCTTGCATAGCGCGCAACGAAGGCATACGCAATCTTCCGCTCGCCAAAATCAAAACCAGAGCAATGCCCGCAAAAAGAATCGCGCCAACCGTCAGGATGTTTCGATATCTTGAGAGCAAAGCCAGCGGACCGCTCGGCGGCTTGATCACGGTGACAGTCACCGGCGTCGCCATACTCGATTTGCTCAAACCCAATTCATCCACCGCTTCTACGACCAATTGATGAGCGCCAGAAGCGGTAATGGACGCTAAATCCCAAGTGAATTTATCAAAAGGCTCGGTCGTATTTTCATCCGCAATCTGGCCGTCAATATAGAGCGTTGTGCGCGTCAATGCGCGCGGATGACCGTCCGTAAACTCGATGATGATTTCAACTTGCTGTTCTTTGGGCAAAAGAATTTCGGTGTTGTAAGGATCGTCCTCTGGCGCTTGCCGCGTGATCTGCAAAGATGAAATAACCGGAATTGGGTTCGGCGGTTGAATATCTAAATTGATCGGTTGCTCATTGGATTGCAATTGCCCCGCCGCAGTATTAGCTTGAAAACTAACTTTATGCGCGCCCGCAGTAGTAATGCGAGAAGCGTAAGTCGCCGTATAAACGCGCCGCAGGGGGGAAAAATAAGTCTCCAGATCCGGGAAGCGCTCCACGCCGGAATAAGTAAAAACGCTCCCGCCAGTTTGAAGCGCCAGCGAATTGAAAATAGCCGCGCCTGTATTGGTGAACGTAGTTTCAAGGTCCACCAGCCAAACAAAAACATGGATTTTATTTTCAAGGGCGCGTTGCAGTAACGGGTCCATCAACGCCGCCAAATTTCCATCGCCCATGTTCGGGGTGATGAAGAGAATCGCGCGCTTCATGCCCAGCCGCGGCGTTTGCGCGCTGACCGTATCAATTGCAATTGAAAGCGCCTGCAGGTTAGGGGTCGCGGCGCGAAAATCCGGCTGAAAGGAGCTTAAGCCGGTTGCAAA
The DNA here is from genome assembly GCA_020847355.1 of Anaerolineales bacterium. GTDB lineage: Bacteria > Chloroflexota > Anaerolineae > Anaerolineales > Villigracilaceae > Villigracilis. The sequence goes on from JADLCG010000305.1 coordinate 6,521, forward strand.
TTCAGCCGCGCTCGCGTGGTTGATCACCGATCCGGCCTGGCTGACCAAACTAAAATCATCGGGTAAATCGGCGGGCAAAGTTTGCGCCCATTGAACAATCACTTGCGAAGCGCGTTGAAAGCGTGAGATGCTGGTCGCGTCGCGGGTATCCAATTGCGCGCCCTGATTGACCGCCACAACAAGTTGAAGCGGGATGGCCGTCTCATTCAGCGAAGTCAGCGGAAGCGGCTGATCGTCCTCAAGAATAGTGATCGCCTCCGGCGTTAATCCAGAGACGAAAACGCCGTTCGCGTCAAAAACATCCAGCAAGGCGGATGATTTTGGAAAGGTCGAATAATCCGCTATGTAGAGGGTCGCGGAAGCCAAACTTTGATTTTGTGCGCGCGCAGAAGTTGCCACGCTAAGAATCAAACTTAATCCAAAAAAGAGAACGATGAACTTACGCATTTATTCCGAAACGATGACGACGTTATTTTCTGTAAGCGGAGTTGGTTTTGCAAGTTGCAAGTAAGCCAGCATCCAAGCTGTTTTTTTGTAGGCAGTGAGAATGCCGCTCAAGAAAATTGCGATAGGCAAGTAAAGCGTACAACAAGCTATAGATACCCAGAATATAGGCGGAATGGAGGCTAAAGTTTCAAATTGGGGGAAGGCAAAGAGGGAAAAGAAGATTGGCAATAAAGCAAGAATGAATGGAATGGCAAGAACCAATCCAATGATAAAGCTCCCAGCCCCTAGAATCAAAGCCATGACGATGATTCCGCCAATATCGGATTTGACAATTGCCCAACCGCGTTTGAGACCCTCCGCCATGCTGAGGTTTTCAATCACAATAGCTGGTTGAACTTGCTCTAAGATAATTCGAACCACCAAACTTACGGGGACTAAAATACAGATCAACGGAATTATACAGGCAATCCCAAGACCAATAGCGGGGTTGCTGA
>JADLCG010000306.1 GCA_020847355.1 Anaerolineales bacterium
ATTCAAGGTGTTCCACCGGTACGCGCTGAGTCATTTCTTCATATAGAATCGGCATCCGCGTTATTTCCACGCCGCGCTCTTGAGCGTCTAAAATTGTTTGAAAGGTTTCGCCTTTAATTTCGCCGTTAACCGCAATTACAAGGTCTGAAATGCGCAAGTCGTCAATCAAGTTCAAAAGTTTATCGCTCGCCCCTAAAACCGCCAGCCCGTTATAAGCTTTGCCCTGCTTCGCCAAGTCGTCGTCTATATAGCCCAGTAAAAGAAACGGCGGAGGATTCAATTTAGAATAGATATCCACAAGCGAACGCCCGCCGCGCCCTGCGCCCATGACTACAAAGCGCCGCATCAAGCCAGACGAGGTATATAAACGAATATATAAGGCGCGTAAGATCAAAGTCAACACGGTGGCGATGACTAAAAATGCGCCGACGCCAATGCGCGGTAGAGCGTTTGGCTCTTGGTTGAAGATAAACAGAACGGAATAGAGCGCCAAGCCGATCAGCGGAGCAACCGCAACCGAGCACAAAGTGCGCTTCCAATTTGCGGCTGTATGAATCTCGTAGGATTCGACCAAGAGAATCAGCCAAATGAGCGGCAGAAAATAAAACCACAACGGGACTTCAATGCCCAGTTGAAATCTTCTGATCTGATTTTCAGTGAAGCCGCCAGCCAGCAAAACAAAGCGATTGTATTCGCGCCAAACATACAGCGAACCGAAAAGCGCGCAAACCGACGCGACTAGATCGCCAAACAAAAGAATAAAGCGCTGTTCGCTGGGGCGTAATCTTAGAGAAGGATGGTAAACATCAGCCATATTTATTAAACAAACCTGAAAGAGCGCTCCACAAAAAACCTGTTCCCCAAGCCAGATGCATGGTTGTAATCGCCAACGGCAAGCCTAAAACCAGAAACGCCTTTTTCTTTTGAAAGGCGAGTTTCGCGCCCGCCGCCATAAGTACGAGAATATATACAAGCATCTGCGCCATCAAAAGGTAAATTACAGGAGCGACCCACAAGGATAACACACTCAGCGTCAATAGGCTTAACACAAAAAGGGGCGGCAAAGCCTGCCGCCAACGAAGCGTTTGCGGGTAACGCCTCAGCATTCGCAACTTCCAAAAACCATAACGCCAATATTGCCGAGCCAATTTTCCCAAATCGCTTCTTGAAAAATACACCGAGCGCAAAGACGGGTCAAGCCAAACCACGCCGCCAGTTTCGCGAATCCGCGCGTTAAATTCATAATCTTCATTTGCCAGCAAAGTCTCGTCAAAGAGACCAATGCGCTCAACCAAACTTCTTCTGAAAGAGCCAAACGGAACGGTATCCACCGCGCCTGCCTTTGCGTTCAAACGGTACAGCGCATCCCCCACGCCGAGCGGGTGCGCCGCCGCAAAAGCAATCGCCTCGGCAATCCAAGTTTGCGCGCCCGGGCGAATTTCCCAAACGCCGCCAATGTTATCGCCTTTTTGTTCTTGATGGGCTTGCACGCAACGCGCCACATACTCGGGGACGGGAATGGAATGCGCGTCCAAGCGGATGATGATTTCGCCGCGCGACTCCCGAATAGCCTGATTCAGTCCCGAAGGAATCGTCCGCCGCGAATTTTCAATCTGGCGAATCTTTAAGTCAGCATGTTCCCGCGCAAAAGCTGAAATCACCGCCGCCGTAGAATCCGTCGAATTACCATCCGAAATAATCAACTCAATTTGAATCCGCGGATAGGTCTGCGCATAAACTGCAGACAATAAATAGTGAATCGTTTTCTCTTCGTTATAACAAGGGACGATAATGGAAACAAAGGGTTGCATGAGTAGTTTTCATCAGCGGCGCGGATTTTATCCAGCCAACTGCAAGCGCTTATTTTAGCGCTTCATTTTTCTCAACTTCATGCCGGCTTACGCGATCAAGGCGACCGCTTCAATTTCCACCAAAGCGTCTTTGGGCAAACCTGCCACAGCTATCGTGCTTCGCGCCGGAGGGTTCGCGCCAAAAACCTCGGCGTAAATTGCGTTCATCTTAGCAAAATCGCTCATCTGCTTGAGGAAAACTGTGGTCTTGACCACCGTCGCCGCAGAAGCTCCCGCCGCTTCCAATACATTTTGCAAATTCTTCAAAACCTGACGAGTTTGAGCCTCAATATCTGCAGAGACTAATTCTCCAGTCGCTGGGTCAATTCCAATTTGCCCCGCAGTATATACAGCCGCGTCCGTGCGAATCGCCTGCGAGTAAGGTCCTATCGCCTTAGGGGCTTTTTCAGTTTGCACAATCTCTTTTTTCATCCTAATCCTCTTTTACAAAAATATTTATTTCAAGCGCTAAACCACCCCAATAGCAACCTTGTTCGGGCTGACTAATAACATCGGGACATTCACTGAAAATTGCGTTAGATAGGGATTCGCGATTTCAGCGTCATAGACTGAAACCCAAGAAGCCTTCATCACTTCCAAACTGGAGGAAAACTCAGCGGCGGAAGAGACGCGCATTTTTCCCTTCAACGTAAAAGAGCCAAGCAATAAATTCACATTTTGCATTTTGCGATTGGCTTCACTCGCGTCATAATCCAGCGCTTCAACTGCGGGCGGAACCAAGTGGAACGCCAGCGCTTGTTCGGTAGGGATATAAATTTCTTCGTACGCATAAGTTTTCGGCGGCGAGCCGCCAAAGACCACAACTTGCGGCTTGATCAAATGAATGAAGGTCGGCGCGCCTTGCGTTCGAAGCCAAATGCTCACGCGCACATTCTCCTTCAACACAATCTCCCCGCGCGCGAGCATTGTTTGAGTGTAAACCATCACGGTCGAGCTTTTTTCATCCGGGGCTAATGGCTTCATATCTCATCTCCTTAACAAATTATACCTTACCCTTCCTGCCGACCAAAGACTCGCGTATACTCCTTCGCAATGACACAGCATTCATTCGGGAAAATTATACGCACCGCTCTCTGGATTTGGTTTGGACTGACCGCGCTAATCGGCTTTCAATGCCTCTGGATCATTCTTCGCAACGGATCAAGCGGATTTCAAGCCTACGTGCAAGATAGCCCGCTGACTTATACGCCGTTCGCGCTCGCTTCAGCCGGCTGGATTTGGCTCTTAGCCGGATTTGCCTTATGGCTATTTTATAAGAACAAAATCACGCGCAATAACCTTCTCTCGTGGGCTGGTTTTTTTCTCGTCGCTGTCTCCTACCTAAACATTCTGCGCGAACGGATTCGCTACGGCGATATTGGCTATTACATCGAAGCCGCGCTCAAACTTTACAACCATCAACCGCTCCCGGATACCTATATCTACCCGCCGCTTTGGGCAACCTTACTCTCGCAACTGGCGCCGCTTGGCGAAGACGGGATTCTATTCATTTGCTGGAGCCTCAACCTGCTTTCGCTATTTGCATTCTATTATTTACTTCAACGAATTTTGCAACACTATCAATTCAAAGCCAATGCCGCCGCGATCGCCACGACGATTTTCATGCTGGTCAACATGCCGCTCTTGCGGACTTTGCTCTATGTGCAGGTAAATTTACACGTATTAAATCTAATCTTTCTAAGCGTCCTGCTTTACAAAGACAAACCTTATTTCTCAGCGTTCACGCTGGCGCTCGCCGTACACCTCAAAGCCTCGCCAATGATCTTGGCGCTCGCTTTCCTCCTTGAATTCAATTGGAAATGGCTGGCGTATTTTTCGCTCAACTTAATTCTGATCGCGCTCTTCACCATCGCGCTGACTGGCTTCGAGCCTTATTTGCAATTCATTCATAACGCCGCCCTGCTCGCCGCTCCGCGCGAATTTAGTTTACGCGATAGCTCATTTGATTCTTTCTTCAACATCGCCTTGGCTTATTTACGCATCAACCAAAGCTTGATCAAAATTCTAGTTTATCTTGCTAAAGGCGGCGCAGTTTTACTCGCGCTTTTCATCGGTTTCAAAACCAACAGCTTGCATCCTCAATCCAAAGGCGCAAAACTTTACAACGCCATTCCCGCTTTGCTCTTTGCAATGGTCATCGCCTCGCCATTAATTTGGGAACATCACGGAATCTTTTTAACGCTCCCATTCTTATTGTTGCTAAAGAAAATTCAAGCGCCAAGCGAATGGCTCTGGTTTGGCGCGGCGTATTTATTCGTTTTCCTCATGCCCACCTTTGATTTCTTCCCCTGGTCTTACGCAAAGCTTTTCGGTATTTTGACCATCCTCGGTTTATTATGGATCGTCAAAACTAGAGAGGCTAATTCCGCTTTACTGGATTTACAACCTGATGCCGTCTGATAAACATTGGATCGTTCCGCCGCCCCTCACCCCCGAAGCTGATTCAGCGTTGGAAAAATTCCCCCCGCTGTTACGACAAATCCTCTTCAATCGCGGTTTCGCCACAGATGCCGAAGCGCGCGCCTTCCTCAACGGCAAAGCGGGTTTTGATACAAATCCTTTTCAACTCAGCGGAATGCGCGAAGCCGTCAACCGTATTTCGTTCGCCATAAAAAACGACGAAGCGCTTGCCATCTATGGCGATTACGACGTGGACGGCGTAACCGCCACCGCGCTGTTAGTCCAAGCCCTCCAAATTTTGAACGCAAATGTCCGCGAATACATTCCCAACCGATTTGACGAAGGTTACGGGCTGAACAACCATGCCTTAGATGAATTAAAGGATAACGGCATAAAATTAGTGATCACGGTAGATTGCGGAATTCGTTCGCCAAACGAAGCGGAATACGCCAAACAGATCGGTCTCGATCTCATCATCAGCGATCACCATCATCCAGCCGAAGGCAATTTGCCGCCCGCTTTAGCGGTGATCAATCCCAAGCAACTTGGCGATAAATATCCCGATAAAGATTTAGCGGGCGTAGGCATTGCCTACAAAATCGCCGAAGCCCTCTTCAGCGAACATGCCCCGCAACACAGCTTAGATTTTCTACTGGATCTCGTCGCCCTCGGCACTGTGGCAGATCTCGCGCCGTTAGTTGGCGAAAACCGCGTGTTAGTCAGAAAAGGTCTCAGGCAATTACGCCAAACCACACGCCAAGGGCTTTTCTCTCTGGCAGGCGTTTCAGAATTGGCGCTCTCTAAAGCCAACGCCACAGATATTGGCTTCAAGCTAGGTCCGCGCCTCAATGCGGCTGGACGATTAAAAGAAGCCTTAGCGGCTTTTGAATTATTAACTACAAAGGACGTATTTCACGCCGGTCAACTAGCGCAACAACTAGATTTGCAAAACCGCGAAAGGCAAAAGATCACGCGCGAAATGCAAATCAAAGCCGAAGAACTTGCCGTAGATGCAAACGTAAAAAATTATCTGCTCTTTGCGGCGGATGAAGATTTCAATTCCGGCGTGGTAGGCTTAGCCGCCTCCCGACTCACAGAGAAGTATTATCTCCCTTCCGTAGTAGCCGCCCGAGGCGCAGAAGAGACGCGCGGCTCTTGTCGTTCCATCCCAGAATTTCACATCACCAATGCCTTAGACGAAT
>JADLCG010000307.1 GCA_020847355.1 Anaerolineales bacterium
AAGAGTTGCAACCAGCCCAGTCCGCTCCCAAAGACTGCGAGCAGGAAAGAAAACCAGAGCAATGTTTTGTCTGAAAAGATTTTGTGGAACAAATTCTTGATGGCTAATAAAGCGGTCAATCCAAAGAACCAACGCGCTAGCTGAAATGTTGTCTCTACGCTTAAGCTTAATAATTTGCTTATATGCCCTAGGAGAATATAAAACAAACGGATGAAGGCAGGTTGATGTTCTTCGGTTGTAAAGCGCATCTGGTATGCCCAATCTCCAAGCCTGCCAGCCTGCATCATAGATAGATGTACGGAGTAGTCCGTTGTATCTGCGTAGATTCCGCGAAAGACGTAAGCGTCAGTTTCAGAGACCTTGCCTGATAGATAGGGAAGCGAGCTAAAGCCTAAAATTAAGATGGCGGCAAATGTGAAAGCGAGAAATTCTTTTGAATTATTTTTCATTGTTTGTAAATACATATATGGTTATATCGCCCCGAATCTCTTTGCGCTCAAGCGTAAACCGCTTTTCCAAATATTCTAGTTGAGGATGGGTAGCGCCGCCTTTGGCTGTATATTCGTCAATGGAACGTTGATAAATAATAAACCAGATTTTCGTGTTGGTGTGCGCTGCTTGTTTTATATCTTGAAATTCGCGCAATCCTAAAACTTCTCTGGTCGCTGGGGCTAGTGTGTCTATGCTACTCCCCGGCGGGTCTATGATATACGCTTGCGGCAATTCTGGATTGAAGTAAAGTAACGGGAGATAAGATAGCTTGTTTGAGTGAATAATAATATCAGCAGGCTGAATGTAGCTTTTTATATATTGACCGATCTGCTTGTAAGGTCCATAGGGAAATCCATTGTACGAAAGGTGCTGATAGAGACCCATGCTGGAACTCCATAGGATCAAAGTAAGAATTATCCACCGCACTATTTGTGGAAACTTAGTTTGGGTAAGAACCCAAGCTAACCAAATACAAAAGATCGCATGAGATGCCAAGAGCGCGCGTTCAATATAAACTGGGATAATTTGCGATACTGCCCAAAGAAATAAAGGCGGGATGAAGGCTAGATAAATTACCCAGATAGTATGAAGTGAATTACCTGCAGAGCTATTTTTAATTGCGAGGTAGCTTTGAAAGCCGGCGAAAATTATGATTAATAGTGAAATTGCAAGTCCGATAAAGAGCAACCCGTCCGGTAAGGGTAAATTCGGAACATAGTATAAGATTAATGTGAATATTTTTTCAACTCCCGGTTTTTCCACCCAGTAAAACGAATTAACTTTGGATACTTGAGCTGGTAGATAGATGAGCCAGGGGAGATAAAGAATAATAGCGCAAAAGCCTGCGATGATCAGGGCGCGAAGCGCCTTCCAGTTTTTTTCAAAAATAGGAAGACATGCGAGGGGAATTAAGTAAAATACGGCTAAATTATGCGTATATTGGGCGAAAGCTGTTGAGCAGGCGAATAATATCCACCATTTCCAATTACCGGCTTGCGCCTGAATAAGCGCAAATGTTGAGGTGAGTAGTAATAGAGAGAGCAAAGCGTACATACGAATTTCTTGAGCGTAATGCGCTTGAAAGGGAAGAATTGCGAACAAGAGCGCAGAGGCGAGGGCAGTTTTTTGATTGAATAACTTTAGCGCGATTTGATAAACCAAAATCAAACTAAGCAGATTGAATAAGACTGATAAGATTCTCCCTGCCAAAATAGAATTACCAAATATGTTCAGCCACATCCATAGAACTGTGTAATAGCCTAAGGGGTGAATATCTGCAGTTCCGGCGGCGGTTTGGGTTAACGTTCCGTGAAGCATAGCGCCGAAGCCCTTTTCTGCGAACAGAAGCGCGAAAGCTTCGTCGTACCAAATTGGGCGCGATAGAATTCCCAGACAACGTATAACAATCGCTAGGAGGATAATAGCTAAGGGCGAGTTAAATTTGTTGCAGATATTTTTCATAAATTTAATTTTAACAGAAAACAGCCGCAGAAATTTCTGCGGCTGTTTTTTTATTCTCCCAAATAATCGCGTAGCTTTCTGCGAATGGTGGGGTGTCTTAGCCTGCTGAGGGCTTGGGCTTCGATTTGGCGTACGCGCTCGCGGGTGACGCCCATTTTGCGCCCGACTTCTTCAAGGGTATAGGCTTGCCCGTCTAAAAGACCGTAGCGTAGTTGTAAAATCCGCACTTCGCGCGGCGGCAAACCGTTCAATACTTCGCTGAGATGTTCGCGCAGTAAGTTGTAGGTGGCGGTCTCGTCGGGCGGCGGAGCTTCGTCGTCTTCGATGAAATCGCCAAGCACGGAATCTTCTTCGTCGTCGGTGGGCGTTTCCAGCGAGAGCGGGCGGCGCGCCACTTGGATCATGTTTTCCACTTTTTTAGGCGGCACGTCTAGCGCCTCGGCGAGTTCTTCCACGCTGGGTTCGCGCCCCAGCCGCTGGGTGAGTTGATGTTGCACCCGTAATAGTTTGTTGATTTGATCGCCCATGTGGACCGGCACGCGAATGGTGCGCCCCTGATCGGCAATGGCGCGGGTGACGGCTTGACGAATCCACCAGGTGGCGTAGGTGGAGAATTTATGTCCGCGCCGATAATCAAATTTTTTGGTAGCGCGGATCAAGCCAATGTTACCTTCTTGAATGAGATCCAAAAATGGCACGCCGCGTCCCATGTATTTTTTGGCGACGGAAATTACCAAGCGCGAGTTGGCGGTGATTAGATGTTCGCGCGCGTCCCAGCCGTCTTCAACGAGGCGGCGAAGTTCCAGCCTGCGCTTTGGGTTGACTGCGCCTTGCGCGAGTTCTTCGCGCCCAGAGCGCCCTTTTTCGATCCGTTGCGCCAGTTGAACTTCTTCCACGGCGGTGAGGAGCGGCACGCGGCTGACTTCTTTGAGGTATAAGCCAATCGTGTCGTCTGTATCAATGTTCGCTAAGTAATCATCCAGCGCGAGGTCTGGCTCGGTTTCGACTTCGGCGCTTTCTTCCACAGCCACCAGTTCGTCTTCGGTTGGTTCTTGCAGGCTGACGTCTTCCATAAATGGAATGCCCGCGCTCAACAGCGCGGAAAACGCCTCTTCCAACTGTTCGACATCCTGCTCGGCTTCTGGGAAGAAATGTAAAATATCGTCGAGCGTGATATATGATTTTTGGCGACCCAAGTCGATGAGCCGCGCTATGGCAGGATACTCTTCTTCGTCCTCAACGCCTAAAATTTTCTCTACATCCATTTATACATCCAAGTTTTTTGAATTTTTTGAACAAAACGCTAAATTAGAATACACTTTTTTAGCGCCAAAAGCAAGACCTTACGCCAGATTAGATGTTTTGCGGCGGCAATCTATTACGGCTGTCCGAGTTTGTTCGGACAGCCGTAATATTTATCAGGGGGTTGCAGTTGCCTCTGCTTGGGGTGTGGCAGGTGCGGCGGTGGGTGGAGCAGGCGTCGCCGTAGGAGGGAGCGGAGTGGGCGTATTGAGATAAGGCGGGAATAAAATCATCTGCGTCAGGCTGTCAATCCCGCTGAGGCTCACAATCATCACTTCTTTTTTATCTAAGCGCGCGTAGTAGCCGCTGTTGGTTGGCGTGCTATCGCCAATTTCGAGGGTGCGTGATTTTCCATCCGCGAATTTGACGGTGATCGTGTAGGCGGGAGCGTCCAAACCGAAGATGCTTAAGTCTTTCGCGTCAATTTCAGACGGGATGATGGTTAGCGCTTTGACTTGGGATTCCGCCGCCTCTGCCGCGCTCGGGTTTGCGGCTACTTTCTCCGGCAGGGTCAACCCCCAGACATTTTTTGCGTCGCGCGTTAATTCGAGGGCTGAGCCGTCTTGGGATTCGATTTTCAAATCTGTGAGATTGCCATCGGCTTCGGTGAAGACGTAAGCAGTTCCAGCAGTGGGCGTGGCTTGGGCAGTTTCGGCTTCTTTTTTCTGGTTGAGCAAAACCATCGTAATGATGAGCGCGGCGAAGATGACCAGCGTAATGATTGTGCCGATACCGATGGGGCTTTTCTTTGGCAGGCTTTTTGGCGCGCTAGCAGGCGTTGAAGCTTTTGGCGTTCTGGGCTTTGGCGCTTGGGATTTTGGTTTGGTGTTTTTCTCAGCCATGGGAATTAACCTCTTCTGCGGCGGGCGAGCCAAGTGGAAATGCCAAAGAAGACAATGAAACCGGGGATCACCAAAATTGCTAGAACAACGAGTACGATCAGGCTGACGGATGATATGGGCGCCATCGCGC
>JADLCG010000308.1 GCA_020847355.1 Anaerolineales bacterium
ATAAAGAATGGTGCTTCCCATAGGTTTCTCCTTCTTATTCGTTTTTATCTTTGTCTTCGATGACTTGAATGACTTGATCCACAAACTTGCGCGGGGGGAGCGAGCCTTTTTGATAAAGCGCTTCAATATGACCGTTGAGACGGTTGCGTTCTTCCAGCGTAATATCTTTGGCGCTGACAACGATCACTGGAATATCCTTTGTGCGCGGGTCGAGCTTTAATTCTTCCACAAAACCAAAGCCGTCCACGCCCGGCATGGTTAAGTCGCTCACGATCAGGTCGGGTAATTTTTGGCGCGCCATCGTCAAGCCTTCCCAGCCGTCTTTGGCGTGATACATGCGATACTTCTTGCGCCCTTCTAATAAGCGTTGAATGAGGAGCGCGTCGTCGTCGTTATCGTCTACTAATAAAACAGTCGTCGTTTTCTCGTCTAAGTTTTCGAGCGCGGCTTGTAAGCCTTCGCGCGGCGCGGGCGTTTGATCCTTGCTGAGGTGCACGTCCACTGCCCATTGGTCGCCAAGCACATGCTTCTCAACCGGGAAGGTGTGCCCCGTGCAGTTGATCACGACTAACTCTTCTTCTTTGATTGCGCCGCTTTTCCGCATCTTCTCATAACCGGCAAACGCCACTGCGGTCGCGGGTTCCACTGCCATCCCTTCGCTTTTGGCAAGGGTGCGCATCGCGGCGAAGGCTTCCGCATCGGTTACGGATTCCATTGTACCGCCATAATCTTGAATTAGATTCCATAAATAAGTATAGGCTTTGCCCGGGTCGCCGGTGGAAAGGATGATGATCCGCGTATCCGGCACGACAGCCTCAGCGACGTCTTTTCCGGCTTGGAAGGCATTGACCATTGGCGCGCAACCGGCAGATTGAATAATTGCCAGTTTTGGAATTTTGGAAATTAAACCCATTGCGTAGAGTTCTTTGAAGCCTTGATACACGCCCAATGGACCAAGCCCGCCGCTGACGGCTTGAATGTACCAATCGGGCGCTTTCCAGCCAAGTTGCTCAACGATTTCATAAGCGATGGTTTTCATTGATTCGCGGGCAGGGATGGAACTCGCGCCGCGATCTAACAGCAGGTTTTTGCGTTGGGCAAATTGCGCCGCGATTTGCTTGGTTTGGTCATAGTTGCCGCTGACGCGAATCACTTCTGCGCCAAACAGCGCCGCTTCGCGCAATTTTTCCTGCGGCACGAGGCTGGTCATAAAGACCCACAGCTTGATTCCGGCGCGCGCGCAGGCGGCGGCATAAGCGACTGCCGCGTTGCCGGTGGAGGCGATCACGGCTTCGCGGATGCCGTTTTCATTCATGGCGGCGACTGCCACAGCCGCTTGGCGATCTTTGAAAGAGGCGGTTGGGCTGTAGCGCTCGTCCTTGAAGTAGGTTTGAACATGCCCGAGGGTAGGCGCGAAGCGCTGTGAGAGCCAAAGCGGCGTTCCGCCAGCGGGATATAAATCCAAAGCGGAGGGATTGTCGAGCGGTAGCACATCCTGATAACGCCAAAGGTTGGCGGGGCGGTTGGGTAAGCCGCGCAGGATTTCACGCTTGAAGGTTTCGTAATCGTAATGCGCTTCAAACCATTGTGATTCGCATTTGGGGCAAATTGCGGGCGTAAATGGCTGGTAGGGTTGCTGATCTTTGCAGACCGCGCATTCTAGGATGATGGGTTTTGCCATGTTTATTTGGTTTTCTCCAATGGTCCAGAGGACGTCGCTTCTGAGACGACGGCTTCAATCGGCAGGAGGATGTTGAAGGTTGCGCCCTTGCCAATGGCGCCTGCGCTTTCAGCCCAGAGTTTTCCGCCGTGCATTTCGATCAGGCGGCGGCTGATTGGCAAGCCTAAGCCGGTGCCGCCAGCTTTGCGGGTGGTGCTGGTATCCACTTGCGTAAATTCGCTAAAGACTGATTCGAGATGTTCGACTGGAATGCCCAAGCCGCTATCTTTGACGGCGATCAGCACGTCGTTGGCTTGGTGGGTGATGCGAATGCTGACGCTCCCTTTTTCGGTGAATTTGATGCCGTTGTTGATCACGTTGATCAATACCTGACGCAGGCGGGTGTGATCCGCGCGGATGAAGACATTCTCATCGGATTCAGGCTCAATGAAGAGCGCCAATTCTTTTTCGTTCGCCAGCGAGGAGGTGAGGCTGAGTACGTCTTCGACGGTTTCGTTCAAGTTGAATTTTTCAATCACAAGGTTCATCTTGCCGGATTCGATTTTCGCCATGTCTAACACGTCGTTGATCAGGTGCAGAAGATGCTTGCCGTTTTTCTGAATGAGCTTCAAGTCGTTATCCATATTGGGCGTGAGCGGACCGTCCAACTCTTCCAGCATAACGTCGGTGAAGCCGAGGATCGAGTTGAGCGGCGTGCGTAACTCGTGAGACATATTCGCCAAGAAGGATGATTTGAGGCGGTCAAGTTCGCGTAATTGAGACACAGTTGCGGCTTGTTCTTGATATAAACGGGCGTTTTGCAAAGCGATGGCAACTTGTGAGGCGAGAGTGGTGAAGATGTTTGCGTCTTCTGAAGTGAAGCGATTTTCAATTTCTGATTGAACGTCGAATACGCCGATCACTTGCCCAGCTACGATCATTGGGATCGCCATTTCTGCGTGGGTTTCGGGAAGCCTGGGGTTGGGCAAGAAGCCTTCTTCCAGACGCACGTTGTTGATGATCACAGCATCGCGTTCGCGTGCGGCGCGCGCTACCAACGATTTTTCCGCATCCAGTGAGATAGAATGCCCGGCATTGACCATTTCTTTGCCGATCTCGCCTGCGCCGGTTGAAAGAGCCAAAGCGCTTTGGGTCTCATCTGTGAGGTAAATATGCGCGTGGTAGAGATTGAATTGTTCTTTAGTAATATCCACCACCGTTTGGAGGAGTTCGGCTGGGTCGAGCAGGGTGGAAGATGCGGTACTAACCGTCGCCACAGTGGAAAGGTCGGAGGCGCGGCGTTGAAGCGATTCTTCGATGCTCTTCAGCGTGGTCACGTTTACGGCGCCGATCAGCAAACAATCATCTTGACCGAAACGAATGGGGAAGACGTTGAGGAGCGCCCAGATGAGATGCCCGTCGGAATGTTTGGTGCGGAGTTCATATTCGCTTAATGAGCCGCTTACCTGCAAGTCTTTGAAGAGCTCTGCGCGATCGTTTGGATCATAATAGAAATCTGGCGTGCGTTTGCCAACTAAATCTTTTTCTGAAAGACCAAAGAGAGTGGAAAAGGCGAGGTTGTTGTACATCAACACGCCATCGGAGAGGCGGCTGATGGCAATTGAGATGGGCAGAGCCGCTAAAATGCTTTGGAGTCTTCTTTCATTTTCCTGAATTTGCGCTTCCGTTTCTTTACGCTCAGTAATATCTGTGTGCGAACCAGCCATTCGGTAGGGCGCGCCTTCGGCATTGCGGAGGGCTTTGCCTCTGGCTAAGATCCAAACATAATGACCTTGTTTATGGCGGGCGCGAAATTCAATACTGTAGTCTTCAATTTTACCGGCGAGATAATCATTAATTTCTTTGGCGACGCGTTCTTGATCGTCTGGGTGTAATAGTTTTTCGAAATCGCCAAAGCCGCCATTTAATTCATCTTCGCCGCATCCCACCATCGCTTTCCAGCGCGGCGAGAAATATACTTCGTTGGTAATCAAGTTCCAGTCCCACAGACCGTCATTTGAACCGGCTACGGAAAGTTCAAATTGCTCTTGGCTTTTTTGCGCTTCGGCGCGACTTAATTCGGCTTGTTCTAGCAAGCGTAAGTTTTCGATATGCGCGCTAAGTTGTTCCGCAACGGCGGAAATGAGCTCGGTATTTTCATGCGATTCAACTTCCAGCTCGCCAATTTGTTCGTTGCGGACGTAAACCGGACGAGTTGTAAACAAGCCCTTTGCGTCGGTCTCTTGTTCGTTAAACGGTTCCACTTTATTTTTTTCATAGATAAAGCCGGTAGCGACGTTGTTTTTCAAATTAATATAGTCATCCCAAGCTTCGCGGGTTAAGCGCTTTGAGATTTGCTCCGCCTCTGAACGATATTTTTCAGATTGCGCCAGCAAACGTAAACTATCAATATGTTGCGCAACTTGCAAAGCGACTGCGTCAATGATTTCAGCGTCTGAAGTGGACCATTTGCGATTGCGCGTGTCAATCAGTTGGATTTCGCCCACATGCGCGCCAACCACTTGAATGGGGACGATCAAAGCTTCGTGCGGATGCGTCTGCTTTTGGGTTGTTTCGACGAGCGGCAAAATTTCTTCCTGATTAAAAATATAGCCGATGCTCTCGCTACGATCAATCGCGTTGAGGAAGCTTTGCCAACTGGAAAGCGAGGCGCGTTTGGCTTGTTCCATCACTTCGGCGCGGGCTTGCTGAGCTTGCTCAAAGAGCGCCGCATTTTGAATGGCAACGGCTAGCTGACCGGCGAGGGCTTCAAAGGCAGGTAAGTTGCTTTCGTTCAAACTGTTGGCTGTATCGCTTTGCAGGTCAATTACGCCAATCACCTGATCGCTGATCGTCATTGGCACGGCCATTTCTGAGCGGGTCTTGGGCAGTAATGGGTTAGGCAAAAATGAATCGCTGTTGGCAGTATCGGCGACGATCACGGCGTTTCTGTATAGCGCGGCGCGCCCGTTGAGCGAATCGTTATTGATTAATAGCTGATGTCCGCGTTGCAGAAGTTGTTTGCCCGCTTCGCCGGTTCCGGCGCGCAGAGTAATCGCGCGGTTGGCGC